>JAOAHF010000009.1 GCA_026415355.1 Brevinematales bacterium | reverse complement strand
ATATGCAACATATACAAGAGGACAAGAAAATTGTGAAATACCTTAACAGGTATCTAGAGAACATAGGAGTCTGGCGACTTATTAACATTAAAGACCCGAGGAAGAAGAAAGGAAAGATTCCAATACAAAAACTTATACAACACATAATCGTTGGGTTGATATCAGGAAAGGATAGCAAGAGAGCCCTTGAGAGAAACGGTGAGAGAAAGATAATAGAAGATCAGACTATAGAAAATATACTCAAAAGAATTGATCCCCACAAGATGATAAACCTACTCACACTATCCTCAAAGGCGATACTCTCCTTCTTCAGTTCCTTCGGTGTAACTCCTCAAAGAGGCAGAATAGACGGAACTGTGATGGGTAAGGTGTATATAACCTGCTGTTCTACTAACCTTGGCGGGTATGAGATAATCCTGAGTGCTGTGATGTGTGAAGGAAGGGGGAAGGAACTTGAGGGAGCGAAGGAGATTGTAGAGAAGGTTGATAAGGAGTTTGAAGAGTTGGTGCAGTATGAGTTGGATGGGTTGTATTATGCGAGAACATTCATAAGGAAGACCAGGAAGAAGGTCTTGATAAAGAGCAAAGAGCAGAGACTTGAGGTCTTTAAGAAGCTGGAGTGGTATGTTAAAGTTCTTGAGGAATTCCCAGAGATCGCTTGTGATAGGTGTAAGGTCGTTGAGGGGTATGATGCTAAGAGAGGTAGGAGTTATAAGATAGTGGTTGTTGATGGTGTTGAGGATGAGAACTTGGGTATGGAAGTTGAGGTAGGGAAGGTTATTGAGAGGTGTGGGGATGCAGAGGAGGAGTATTACATCCTCTCAACACAGACAGGTGTTGAACCACAGAGATTAAGAGAGATGGCGATAGAGAGGTGGGGTATAGAGATAAGCTTTAGAGAGAGTAATCTGATAATGAATACAAAGAGATTGAGGTCGCACAACCCCACCTCTACATTCAACTTCGCTATTCTCCAGATTATTGCCATGAATTTGCTCCTATCCTTCTTCCTATATCTACAACTTCGCAAGAGTATGCCTCATACTCTCAACACACTCCCTCTATCACGGAAAGCAAGGTATGTTTTTGAGAGGGTGAGTGTGTTCTACTACCTGGTCTCGCCATTCACTTAACAAGGTATCTCCTTCTTCCTCAGGTTGTGTCGCCAGACTCCTATGTTGAAATATCCAAAAAACCTATTTCTATTTCAGTTTCTGGTGGAGTATTATGCGCATATGAAAACAAACTTGTAGTTATTTGCTAGAGCAACACTTGATATACACTAAAAGTATTAACTATACCCAAATAACTCTCAAATTTTGGAATTTATTAAGAAGTAGATGTCATTTTTGATCTTGGTTAACCTATTGTTTTAAAATTTAGTGCTTTGTTTAGGAGTTTATCTATGAACGAAGAGATAAAAAAAATAAGAATTGATAAGATAAAAAGACTCAAAGAAGCCAATGTTAATCCTTACCCTTACAATTTTGAAGTAACAGATAAAATAAATGCTATAAGACAAAAATATGAACTCGATACTAAAGACTTACCAGTTGCCGTAAAAGGTAAGATAAAAAGAATTTCAAATACTGACAACGGTATTATGCTAAGAGTGGAAGATGAAACAACAAATATAATTTGTTATATATCATCACAGTATAAGGACGAATTCATCAATAAAAAAGAAGGAGATAATGTTTTTTTAAAAGGTAACCTTAAAAGAGTTAATAACACCTTATCTATACTATATAATCCCAATGTTGATATAACAGTATCAAAACCTCTCAAAGATATTGTTTCTCTGTTTGATCTCGATCCAAAGTATGAACACGTATCAGTTGCTGGAAGAATCATAACATTAAGAGATCAGGGTAAGGCAATTTTTGCTCACATAAAAGACATAGAAGGTAAAATACAGATATACATCAAGAAAGATATAGTTGGAGATGAGAAATTCACACTTTTTAAGGATTTTATTGATGTCGGAGACATAATAGGTGCTAAAGGTAAACTATTCAGAACAAAAACTGGAGAACTTACAGTTGAAGTTGAAGATTTTGAAATTCTTTCAAAATGCCTAAATGAAATGCCAGAAAAATGGCATGGTATAAAGGATCCTGAGGTAAGGTACAGACACAGATACCTAGATTTGATAGCAAATACAGAAGTTGGAGAAATATTCATAAAAAGAACCAAGGTAATAAATAAAATAAGAGAGTTTTTCAATTCAAGAGGTTTTTTTGAAGTTGAAACTCCTATACTACATCATATAGCAAGTGGAGCTACAGCAAAACCATTTATTACATATCATAATGCTCTAGGCGAAAACCTTTACTTGAGAATTGCCCCTGAACTCTTTCTAAAGAAGTTAATCGTAGGCGGATTTGAAAGAGTCTATGAAATCGGTAAAAATTTTAGAAATGAAGGAATAGACATACACCACAACCCAGAATTTACTATGATGGAGTTTTACGTAGCTTACTGGGATTACAATGATTTAATCAAATTTACAGAAGAATTACTTAGTTGGCTTGTATACGAAATAAACGGAAGTTATAAAGTCAATTTTGAAAACCATGAAATAAATTTTGAACCACCCTACAAGAAAATAAGATATTTTGAATTCCTAGAGGAACACACCGGAAAGGAAAGAAGTTTCTTTCTAGACGAAAGAAAGGCTAGAGAATATGCAAAAGAAATAGGAATAAACGAAAGTAAACTTACGCATCCAAAGGTAATAGAAAAGATATTCGACCATTTTTCGGACAAGAAGTTTATAGACCCAACATTTGTAATAGACTTTCCAAAAATACTTTCACCGCTTGCAAAAACCCATAGAAACGATAGTGAACTTGTCGAGAGATTTGAACTCTTTATAGGAGGATTTGAAGTCGCAAATGCCTACACAGAGTTAAATGATCCAATCGAACAAAGAATCAGATTTGAAGAACAACTTAAAAGAAGAGAGGAAGGAGACGAAGAAGCGCTTATGCTAGACGAAGACTTTATAACTGCTCTTGAATATGGATTACCACCTACTGCAGGAGAGGGAATAGGAATAGATAGGCTTATCATGATACTAACAAATTCTCACTCCATAAGAGAAGTAATACTATTCCCTACTCTAAGACATAAAGATTAAGATGAAAGTTCTTATCCTAGGCGCTTCAGGAAAAATAGGAAAATTCATAACAGACAAAATAATCAACAAAAACATACTAGAAAATACTAAAGAATTATATCTACATTACAATAACAACCCTATCAAAACAGAAAGTATACCCAAAAGTATATTTGTCAAACAAGTAAGGTTAGACTTACTAGATATGGATAACATCAAAAACTTTGTTACCTTACTTCCCAGCAAAATTGATGTTTTTATAAACCTTTTATCTCTTTTCGAGGAGAGTAGATTTGATTGTGACTTTAGTATAGTTCAAAAGACAATATCAATTAACTTTTCAAACCAAGTTTTGCTTCTCAGAGAAATCCTTCCCAAAGTCTCAGGAGGAGTTATAATACAGTTTCTTGACACTAGCATCCAGTCGCCTTACGTAGAAAAGTACTTCTGGTACTCTGTTTCAAGAAGAGCATTGTATAACTTCTACAAAGAATACATTGAGTATGCTACCAAAAATAAATTTGACCAACATATAGCATTTGTATTTCCCAAAATGGTTAAGACTCAAGAAGAACTTAATCAAATTACCAACATATTTGATAGCATCAAGAATACAGACATAAGAGGAATTTCAGTAGAAGAATTTAAAATCTAAAGACAGTCACTAAAATAATTACACAAACATCAATTACCTTTTTTACCGAATATGGCAAATATGATTGATAAAACAACAGTTAATAGTATACTGATCACTATGCTTGTAACAATGGGAAAAAAGAATACGAAGTTATCCTTTTTGATGTATATATCACCTGGAAGCCCCCTAAAATCAACTTTAGGTAAAACTAAAAAAACAACACCTATAAGAAATATAGTGATACCCACAAATATGAGTAACTTACCTATCTCAGCCATTATGAGCGGGAAACGGGACTTGAACCCGCGACCTCTTCCTTGGCAAGGAAGCGCTCTACCAACTGAGCTATTCCCGCATAACTGCTACTAAATTATACAAAACACTATCGCTATATTTCAACTTACTGAAAACAACTAACGAAATCGAAAACAAAAACTATGCTACACCAACCTTTAGTAGTTGTAAATTACTCTGTAAACACGTAGATTATATAATAGCAAAACAAATTTGAGATTTTAATCAATCACAAAATCAGTTTATATTATTTATAATTGTAGACAGATTTGGAGGACACCATGGAAAAATTCACTTTAACCCCAGATCTTATAGTTGGAGTAGAAACTATTGATAATCAGCACAAAGAACTAATCGATAGAATCAATAAGTTTCTTGCGAAGATAGAGAGTACAGATAAAGCAACACTATCTTCAGAACTAAATATGATTTTTGAGTACATGATAGAATATGCTAATTTCCATTTCTCTGAAGAAGAGAAAATCATGGAACAACACAATTGTCCGATACTGAACCTACAAAAAGTACAGCATCAATTCTTCATTATAGAAGCAAATAAACTAAAATTCGATCTCAAAAGCAAAGGTATAAGCTCAGAAATAATCCAAAAATCACAAAATCTCTTAGTAGAATGGCTCAAATCACACATATCAGGCATGGACAAGAAAATAAAAAACTGTATCCATAAAAACGAACAGCAATAACTATAGCTCTAAAAGACTCTAAAAGAGAGTATCCAAATACTGTATTCTTATCATCCTTTCAAAACTTGGTATAAAAGAATAATTCATAATTAGCGATATTCCAAGCGAACGAATAGGCGAAAATTTGATTTCCGAGAATATAGATGAATTTGTTACTCTTTCAGCTGAGACAAACAAGTTATCAATTCCAAATGAAACTGTAAGAACCTCTGAAAACTTTATGTACGTTGATAAAAACAAAGATGTATTGATTAAACTAACATCACCTACAGGTAGCAGAGGGAACTTGAGTCCAAACACAATATCAGAATAGTTATCAAAAAACGATTTGTACCTAAACGATGCAGGGACATGTAATCCATACAAATTTCGTGAATAGTAATCAGAGGAAAATGCTCTAGTTGAAATACCGTAAGAAAATACATCAACCGCTAGAGAAAGCGAAAAATCATTTATTTCATTTATTATGTTTATTTTCAGAAGTGCCAACGGAATACTAAATGAAACATCAGAACTACCTATTACACCTTGTATATCCTCAAATATACCTATAGTAAAGAAGTCCCATATCCCAACATAAAGTTTTGTTGATACACTACCCTGAGAGTACATTACAAAATCCAAACAAAACATACCCTTTGATAGTGTGTAAGGTGCTTGATTAGGTCCTAGTGTATAGTCATATGTATAAGGTGTTTTTACACTTACGACTGATTCTTCTATTATTATTTTTTTGTTACCTTTAACTTCTTGAGAATTCAAGGGTAATGGAATAAATAACACAAAAATTATCAACACTATCTTACGATACATTTACATTTCTCCGATATCTCTAATAATTTTCTGAATTTTTTCTTGAAGGTTTAGTTTTGAAGTATATGCTGAGTAGAAAATACCACTTTTAATGCTTTTTGCATTAGATGCACCATGACCTATAAAAACATTACCATTAACACCAAGAAGAGCGGCAGCACCATATTCACTGGCATCTGTTTTTCTCTTAAACTTTTTCAAAGCTACCTTCATAAGAGCACCTAAAATAAACCCATACCATTTTGACATTATTTCTTGCTTCATAAGCCTTGATAAAGCTTTGCTTGCACCTTCTGAAGATTTAAGCACAATATTGCCAGTAAAACCATCAGTCACTATCACATCCACATCACCTAAGAATATATCATTACCCTCAACATTTCCTATAAAATCTTGACCTAACTTTTGCATCATTAGTTCTCTTGCCTTCTTTACAACCTCAGTTCCTTTGTAATCTTCCTCACCTATGTTTAAGAGTCCTATTTTAGGACTGTATATTTTCAAAACATTCTCCACAAAAACTTTACCCATAGCACCCAAAATCACATAATCTCTAGGCTCTAGATCGATACTAGCTCCAACATCAAGCAGTACTCTAAATCCATACATAGAAGGTATAACAGTAGCAAGTCCTGGTTTTGAAACTCCATCTATTCTACCTAATTTCAACACAGAACTTATAACAACCGCACCAGTATTACCTGGCGAGAAAAAACCATCAACTTTACCATCTTTCAAAAGAGATAATGCTACCATTATCGAAGAATCTTTTTTCTTCCTGCTGGCCATAAATGGCTCATCTGTCATTTCAATAACTTCGGTAGCATTAACTATGTCAAACTTAGCCTTTTTAAGAAGTCTCTTTGAGTACTTTTTAAGATTTTCCTTTATGAGATCTTCCTTACCAACCATGACAACTGCTATATCCTTAGAAAGACTTGCTTTTATACATCCCTTTACCGCTTCACCTACTCCTCTCTCAGTTCCCATGACATCAACAGCAATATATACCATACTCTAAACTACCTCCAAGGTTGTTTTATAATATATAAAAATCTAGATTATTTTCAATAAAAAATTCATCAATACCTAACTTAAAAATTTAGCACTTAAACAATCATCAAAAAACAAATTTTTGATATTGACTTGATATCTTTTAAACTATAGGACCAACAGGTACAAAATTATGAATAGAGAAAAGGTGGTAGTTTATCCTGGTACATTTGATCCAATCACAAACGGTCACGTTGATATAGCAACAAGAGCAACAAAAATATTCGACAAAGTAATAATAGCAATACCAAAAATATCTTATCACAAAGAACCCTTATTCAGTGTTGAAGAAAGACTTGAGATAGCCAAAATCGTGTTCAAAGATAATCCAAAAATAGAGGTCTTATCATTTGAAGGATTACTGGTAGATTTCGTAAAAAGCACTGGAGCAATAGCAATAGTAAGGGGACTAAGAGCAATATCAGACTTCGAGTACGAACTACAGATAGCACTAATGAACATGGAGATAAAGAATGTGGAAACAATATTCTTTATGACAAGTGAAGAAAATATGTTTGTCAGTTCATCCATAATAAAAGAAGTCGCAATGTTAGGGGGAAATGTTAGCAATAAGGTTCCTTCTATTGTTTATGAAAAACTAAAAGAAAAATTCTCTAAAACTCCCAAATAGCAATTTTACCATCTCTATCCCCTGATATCAGAAAGTTGTTGTTCGGAGTAATTCTTAATGACATTATATCATTACTATGCCATTCGATAGTATTCTCAAGTTTTAGATTTTCCGTGTTCCAAATCTTTATTCTAAAAGATTTCCCACCACTTATAACATATTTAGCAGTCCTATCAAAAATTCCAACTATTATGTCTTTTCTATCTTCGTCAAATATCTTTGACTTTAGATTATAAGAGCTATCCCAAATTGATATATGACTATCTGCAGAGAACAGCGCTGTTTTACCAGCAATAGAATCCACAAACTCAAGAGGTCCTGAATGGGCTCTTAATGTATTTACATGCTTAAGCGTATCAATGTCTAAAACCTTTGAAGTTTTATCAAGACTTGCGGTTATAAGGTAATTACCATCAAAACTTATCTTAACCTTCCATACCTCTTCAGAATGTATTCTCTGCTTATCCTCCAAATTCAGAGCTTTACCATCAAAAGAAATCTTGTAAATAACCCCATTAACATCAGACGCAAATATCTTACCTTTACCAACTTCAATACTCTGTATTCCTTTATCACTTATTCTAAGATTTGTAACAAAGTTCAACTCTCTATCAAAAACTTCAACAAAATCAAAACTCCCAGAAAATATATATTTCCCATCTTCCGAAAACCTTACAGGAGGCCCCCATAAAGCTTGGTATAACCTTCTTATTGATTTTATCTCCTTTATCTGTGGCAGGTTCGATATATCCCACAATTTTATGAATCTATCAGCCCCACTACTAACCATCAATTTCCCATCAGGAGAGATGTCTATGTAATAGACATAGGATGAATGAGCTTGAATCCAGTTTAAAGGAGTTTTTCTTCTTGAAACATCAGATTTGACCGTAACTAATCCATCACTAGTAGTACTAAGCACAATTTGTTGCTTAGGTACAAAAACATCTTCTTTGGTTACCGATTCTTTTGGAGGAGCACACGAAAACAAAAATAAAATAAATGAAATAAAATACCACATACAATAATCACTTTTGAATTTAAAAAAAATTAACTCGTATTTTCAACAAAACTCAACTGAAGTCTAGCGAATAGTACTATTCTTACTATATCAGTCGTAGATCATACTTTCAGAAAACCTACTCTCTCGTTATTTGCTAAAGTAGTACTTCATATACACTAAAAGTATTAAACATACCTACTTAATTTTGAAGTTATTGATTACAGTTTATGTCATTGAAAATGCATATATGCCGTAGTATAATAGTAATTATGGAAAAAGTAAGACCTGGTAGTACCTTAACCGATACTCCTTTAGGTAAAGTAATAACAATACTAGTTGTTATTTTGGTTATTCTAATAGTAATTATAAGTGGATGGTTTATACTATTCCAAAGCAATAAGCAAGACCCTTCTTTAGATATAATAATAGGTGATCCTACCAAAATAAAGTTTATTGCAACAACAGTTATAGGTGATGTAAAAGTCAAAAGAGGTAAAAATATGATTGATTTACAAGTTAATGATACTCTAACAGGAGGAGACACTATAACAGTAGGTAAATCTTCTGAATGCATAATACAAATGAGTCAAAACGCAATTATAAAAATTACGGAAAACTCCAAAGTATCTCTCTCAGGTGTTTTATTATCTATGGACAATAAAGAGGAAAATATAATAACTCTTATAAGCGGAACTATACTCTCTCTAGCAAAAAAACTTGATCAAAAAAACATAAAGATCAGAACAGAAACAGGATTGGTATTAGTAAGAGGAACAAAGTTTTCAGTATACTCAAAGAGTAAAGGAGAAACTACAATAGTAGTTGCTGACGGAAAGATCATATCAAAAGTACGATCAAGATTGGTAGGAGAGATTGCATCAAAAGCAAAAAAGAAAGAAAAACTTATAGTATTAGAAGGGATTTCTGAAAGTATAATTTCATCCGGAAAACAAGTAGACATATCAAAGCAAGACCAATCAGAAGCAGATCAAAAAATTCAATCTCTGATATCCGGCAAAGAATTCGATAACATCGATAAATTAACTCAAAATCTAGAAAAAACAATTCAGAAAGTCTCAGAAGAAATTAAAATAAACCCAAAACAAGCAGATAAAGATAAATTAGAATTTCTTAACAAAAACATTTCAGAAGATATGATAATTGACTTATTAAAAGCAGTTAAAGTATCATTTATACCAACAAAAGAAACTACAGGTTTATACATATCAATAGACAACAACGAACCATCTCAGATACCAATAAGTAAAATGCTTAGAAAAGATAGAAAATATATTGTCACTATAAGAGATAAAGCAGGTAATTTAATTTTCAAAGATACATTTTCATTTAACCAAAATACTAAAATCATAGTAAAGAAAAAGAGCAAGCAAAATGATATTGAAATAAACTATGATCATTATAGATGAAATTTTACTCTTAATTTCTTTGAATTCTAGAGAAAAAAGCAATTATTATATAGTTCGATGGTTGTGATACTAAAAATTTTGTTTCTTGTTTACCTAGCCACACTCATAGTTCCAATAACCATCGTGATTGGAATAAGTGGCATAATATTGAGTCTTTTTTCGAAAAAGTTAGCACACTATGCAGAAAAAGTCTATTTCAACATAATACTATTTCTTACATTCACATCTGTTAAGGTAGTAGGAATTGAGAATATTAAAAAGGGCAATAAATACGTTATAATATCAAATCACCAAAGTGCTTTTGATATAATAGTTTTATCTGCCAAAATTCCTTTTGTAATATCCTGGGTATCAAAAGAATCAGTATTCAATATACCCGTGATAGGTTGGTTTATGAAAGCCATGGGATACATATCTCTTCCTAGAGATAATTTAAAGGAGTCAGTTTTAACCGTTAAGAGCAAAACAAAATCCATTTTTGGTAGTCCTACCATATTTCCTGAAGGCACTAGATCATCTGATGGAAAGTTACAGAAATTTAAAAAGGGTTTTGTATTAATGGCACAAAATACAGGATTAGATATCTTACCAGTTGTTATAAAAGGAACAATTGATATAATGAGAAAAGGATCTCTCTTGATAACACCTTTCAGAAAGGTCGAGATAAAAATACTACCACCAATACCGAACCACGATGCAGTTAATGACAAAGACATAATAGATAAGGTAATGGAAATATATCGCAAGGAACTAAACTAATTGGAGATGAGGGGATTTGAACCCCCGACCCCTGCCGTGCGAAGGCAGTGCTCTCCCTCTGAGCTACATCCCCTAAAATCCCTATTCTAAAGTAATATCGTCTGATATGTTACTACATGGAGAAGAGAAAAAATAAACGTAAGTATTCCTATTAAATCACCATATTGACTTCTCACTCTCAAAATCTGATCCTTTCTTTCTTTTTCAATATTAAGCACCTGAAGTATATAGTGCAAAGATATAGATATACCTGACATAATGATGAGTAACGAAGGTATAGTAGCACCTAGTATCGTTAAATCAGCACCAGTTATGCCTGTTTTAAAACCAAAGTTTGGAGAAAATAAATTCCACAAACCTATAAATATACCAAAAGAACCTATGACTAAGTCAAACCTATCAACTCTGTTAAGAAATCTCTCAAATAAATCCGACCTAAACAACTTTTTAAAAAAATTACCAGCAGACAAAAACCCATATATCATCCCCATTAACGATAGTATTATAACACCAAACATCTTAATCTCCTGAACTTATTATAAGTAGGATAACAAAGATTTTTCAATTAAAATTGCACCCATATAATTAGAATCTAAAATATAAATAATCAAAAATACAGTACTTATGCTAATGGCTTTATTAGAACAACCGATAAAATAAAAAAGAGAGGTTCAACAATGAGGTATTTAATCTTCGTGATAGTCTTTTCGGTATTATTTGTCCCTTACTTGAATGGAGTCATAAAAGAAGTACTTATAGACTTCTCAAAATCTGATGAAATGTTTCTAAGAAATATGCCTCAACCTAAAGAAACTTATGACACTAACGAGAATGGCGTTTATAAAGTTTATGTAAGTGCACAGGAATATTTTATAGAAAACTGGAAAGTAGAACTGAATAGCTCTGCAAAGAATATGTCAATAGTGAATATGGTAAACAGTTATCCAAAAAGGGTTGACAGTAAAGTATATGGAAGTGTCTTAGGTATTAGAGTAAGATTTCCTCAAGGAAACATGCCAGCATATGCTATAATAAGACCTAATTTTAGTATTCCTGTTTTTGACGAGAACGGTAAGTTTATAAATGTAGGTAACGGAGTAGCAATAAACGTAAATGAAATAAAATCTATTTCAGTAAGAGTAGCTGGCAGAAACTATCCATACCAATTAGCAATAAGGCTTATGGATAGAGATTTCAACATACACGAGTACTTCTTAGGAGACTTACTATTCCAAGGATGGAAAACTCTCGTATGGTTTAATCCTAATTTCATTGATGACGAGAGACTCAAAATAATAAAGAGAGATTCTTTGTACCCTAAATCAATACCATTCTACAGACTTGAATCAATAGTTATATATAAAACGCCTCAAGCACAAGGAGGAGATTTTGTAACATATATTCAAGGTATTGACATTGAATACACGCCATTCCTAATAGAACCAGTTGATGATATTGACGATGAAAGTGTATGGCAAATACTAGCAAAAGAAACAATAAGGAGAAAAAATATAGAACAAGCTAGAATGACAGACTTCTTCGAGTTATTACTAAGAGAAAGAAAGAGAATTAAAATGATGTACAATGAGTTACTTGAAGAAACTAAACAACAAAATCAACAATCAAGATAATTCTATGTCAGAACTTAGACAGAATATAGTTTACAAAGAATGGGTAATAATAGCAAAAGAAAGAGCAAAGAGGCCCCACGATTTTATTGACAATAGCCCCAAACTAGTATCAGAAAAAGAATACGATGAAAATTGTCCTTTTTGTCCTGGTAACGAAGACAAATTTCCTCATGCTGAAATAGATAGAATCTCTAGTGATAATGATAAATGGATACTAAGATCTGTATACAACAAGTTTCCTGCTCTCAACGATAAAATCAAATTCGAATGGCAAGAAAAAGACATTTTTAGATCAACTTCCGGGTACGGAATACATGAAGTCATTATAGAATCTCCAATTCATAATACAACTCCCGCAGTAATGTCATACGAGGAAGTTGAAAAGATTATAAGATTCTATAAGCAAAGAGAAACTGCGATAACTGAAAAAGAAAATATAGAATACGTAGTAATATTCAGAAACCATGGCTACAAAGCAGGAGCATCTTTAGTACATCCTCACTCACAAATACTAGCATTACCTATAATACCTAGAGACGTAAAACAAAGAGTAGAAGAAGCATTTAAATACTACAGCGATCATGGGAAATGTGTTTTCTGTAAACTCATAGAAGAAGAAATAAAATCAGGAGAAAGAATAGTAATTGAATCTAATAGTTTTATTGCAATGGTATTATACGCAGCATCATCACCATTCCATTCTTGGATACTACCCAAACATCACAAATCAAGGTTTAGAGATATAACCGAAGAAGAAATAAAAGACCTTGCAAGAGTATTAAAAGATTTCTTATACAAACTTTACAAAGGGTTAAATAATCCAGACTATAACTACATAATTAGAACATCTCCCATATCATATGGGAAAAATAAATTCTTCCATTGGTACATAACAGTAGTACCCAGACTTACAAGATCAGCAGGATTTGAACTCGGCTCAGGTATGTTTATAAACCCATCCATACCAGAAGAAGATGCTAAGTTCTTAAGAAATATTACTTAAGTTATAAAACAATAATATTCTCACTCTCACTTATAAGTGTTTCTATCATTTCCTCAACTCCACTACTCTTAATATCTTCTGCAGTAATAATATCAAGCATTCCATCCTCTGACAAAACTACCGCTATAGCATCCCTATTTCTACTATCAATATATCTTATTGAAGAGTTATACCTTGATCCCCTAGATGGCTTTTCAGCTATTGAAACATCACCATCAAGTATTATACCCATACCATAACACAAACCATCTGTGTCTATTATTATTGCTCCATCAATAGATGTTATAGAAGATATTATATCCGATTTAACATCATCTTTTTCATTAAAAAGACTGAATGGTTCTATTTTAAATATTCTATTTGACAATCTGTTAACCTCAGATTTAGCAACCTCTCTAGTCGTTATTATCATTATCAAACCGTGTGGTAACTTTGAAACATCTGAAATTAACTTAATTAACTTCTTTATCTTATTCTCTTCTAAATCTTTAAATGTCTGCTTTATAGCACTCCTTAATCTTTGTCTATTCAAAGAAGACTTATGAAGTTCTGGAAAACCATTCCTAAACTTTATCATAGATAAAAATGTAGTTTCCTTTATCTTCATAACTAAATCTTTAGGTAACTTTTCTTTTTTCATAAACCCATCTCTTATTAACACTTCCCAAAAATTGTCTACTATGTGAATAAGTATAGATTTGGTACTCTTGATATTCTCAGGCTTGGAAAGACCCACAATTTTATCCTCATACGCTACAACTAATAAATTCTGGTTATGCCCTATTTGCAAGATCTTCCTTATTATCCTAAAATTTTGTCTATCCAACTCTGTCTTGCTTGAAAATTCTATATCCAAACCAATTTTCTCCGGAATAAATACAATATTACTATTAATTTTTTTTCCCTCATAAGTTTCACTCGAAAGAGAATTAAACAAAAAAAATATCTTCTGAAAAGGGAAACTTTTGTATCCAAGCCATCTGAACAATGTAGAGATATATTCTTTTGATATATTTCTAATCATCTCTTCTTTATCTGAAAAAACGAAATTGTTAAAATGACCTATGCTATCAACAAATTTCCTTACTATCTGTATCATCAAAAAATCAAAAAACGATGGAATCTCTTTAGGCAATGAATAGATCTCTGTTTTTCCATAATATACAGCAACCTTCAAGATCAGATCTTTGTACTTAGGTATTTCATGGAAATAAGACTTCCCGTAGTTAGCCAAAGTTCTACCACAATTACTATCACTTGAAGATACTAAACCTACCTCTATTTTCGGTACTTGATACATAAATAGTGAAAGAGTTTCTCTGAGTAGTAATTCGAGATTCTCTTTCACTAAATCCGGATTAATTTCCATAAAAACTATGTTAAAAGTATTTTCTTACTGTTATCTACTTTCAATCAATTATCTAAAAATAGAAAATTCAATTTATAGCAACTCTACTGAGAAAGACAAAATATCAACTTCGGGTAGAGTTTTCTTTATAAGCCCCTTTAGGACTTGACCTGGCCCTACTTCGATTATAGCATCTGGATTAAGAGACTTAATTTTCTGAGTTATACTAGTCCACAAAACAGGTGAGTACATTTGTTTTTCCATAATATCAATGATTTTAGCTTTATCAGACGGATAGGGTTCGGCATTATAATTTGCTATCACAGGTATAGATGGACTACTAATATTAAACGTTTCAAGAAACTTTCTAAACTCTTTTGCGGGTTGCTCCATAAGTTTCGAATGAAAAGCACCCGAAACTGAGAGTTCTACAACTCTTTTTGCTCCGGCAGATTTGAGTAATTCTACGGCTTTTGATATAGACTCCTTATATCCCGATATAACAGTTTGATCTAAAGAATTATAGTTAACAGGCTCAACGTAAAAACCTTCTTTTGTTAAGTTATCACATACTTCCTTGATTTTATCAGGATCAAGACCAATAACAGCAGCCATACCTCCCTTACCTTCGGGATCTGCTTTTGACATAAGTTCTCCCCTCTTTCTAACTATCCTCAAACCATCTTCAAAAGAAAAAACTCCAGCACTATAGAGAGCAGAATATTCACCTAAACTATGTCCCGCAACAGCTAAAATATTAATATCTTTACCTTCTCTTCTAATAATCTCTAACATCGATGCAGAAATAAGAAATATACTAGGCTGAGCATTGTAAGTATCTCTCAATTCATCTTCAGTACCTTCAAATATCATCTTCGCCATATCTACATCTATCACACTACTAGCCTTATCAAAAAGGCCCTTTACATAACTAAATTTATCGTATAAATCTTTACCCATTCCAATCGATTGAGAACCTTGTCCAGGGAAAACCAAAACAACATTTTTCATAAAAATCCCTCCATACTTAAGTATAATTTTAACTATAAAACTAAGTATCTTACGAATAAAACACATATTATCAAATAAACAAAAAATCAACTTAAAAACTACCTATTCCTAAACACTAAAACTCTTAACAAATTAACACTTAGCTTACATATTACAACATTACCCGATCAATGAGATAAAATAACACCATTAGCCATATGATAGCTAAATCTATAACACTTCTACCTAAAAGTCCTACAATTACCTACATTATGATAAACTTCAACTCTATGTATAAAAATCTGTTAATTTGAAGCAGTAGAGCTAGTTTAATTAAAATTATATTTTAGGAGGAAGGGTTATGAAAGGGAAAGACGATAGCAAAGAGGTTAAAAAAGAATTTAACTTTAACCAAGTAAAAGAAGAAATAAAAAAACACTTCGAGGACAGTCTTAATGTTTATAAAGAAGAAATCAAGAAGATAAGAACAGGTAGAGCAAGTACAATTATAATAGAAGACATAAAAGTAGATTATTACAATAATCTAACACCTATAAAACAATTAGCAACAATATCAGTAAGCGATGCATCAACCTTAGTCATATCACCTTGGGACAAAAGTGTATTAAAAAATATTGAAAAGTCTCTTATATCATCAAATCTAGGTTTAAGCATAAGCAGTGATGGAAGCAACATCAAAGTTCATTTCCCACCCTTAACAGAAGAGAGAAAGAAGGAAATAATTAAATTTCTACACACAAAAGCAGAAGAAGCTAAAGTAGCAATAAGAAATATAAGACACAAATACCTAAAGAACGTAAGAGAAGCAAAAGAAACCGCTCATATAAGCGAAGATACCGAAAAAAGATATGAGCAGGAGATCGATAAAATAACTCATGAGTATATCGAAAAAATCGATAGCTTAACCAAAACAAAAGAAAAGGAAATAATGGAAGTATAATGGAAGTATAATGGAAATAGAATCACTTCTTAAAAAAGTTGACTTAAATAACCTACCAAAACATGTAGGAATAATAATGGATGGTAATGGAAGATGGGCCAGATCGAGGGGTTTGCCAAGAATTGAAGGTCACAAAGAAGGTTTAAAAGCACTAGAACAGATATTGGAATTTAACAGATATCTTAAAATACCTTTTATAACTATATACGCTTTTTCGAAGGAGAATTGGCAAAGAGATAAAGAAGAAGTCGATTTCCTTATGTCAATGGCTCTTAAGGTAATAAGAGAAAAAATACACGAATTTAAAACTAAGAAAATAAAGTTTATACATATAGGTGATACTGAAGGTATATCACAAGAACTTTTGGATATGATAAAATTACTTGAGAGAGAAACCCAAAACGGATATGCATATACATTATGCACTGCTTTTAATTACAGTGGAAAGCATGAGATAATGAGGGCAGTAAAACTAATACTAGAAGATTATAAAAAAGGTAATCTACAAGAAAGTACAATAGACGAAGAAACTATATCAAATTATATATACCACCCGGAAGTACCCGACCTTGATCTCATAATAAGAACCAGTGGTGAACAAAGAATAAGCAACTTTATGTTATGGAGAGCTGCTTATTCAGAATTTTACTTCACAGAAGTACTTTGGCCAGACTTCACTCCACATCACTTGATTGAAGCAATAAGAGATTACCAGTCAAGAGAAAGAAGATTTGGCAGAGTACTAACGAGGTGAGATATATGGGACGAAGACCTTCAGTACCTAGAAAACCAAAAAGATTTATACTAGGTATAACAGGTAGAATGTTATCAGGTAAAGACACCGTATGTAAGATTCTAGAAAGTAGAGGCTTTAGAGTAGTTGATGTTGACAAAATAGGACACAGAGTACTTGAAATAAGGAAGGAAGAAATTTTAAAAATGATCGATAAAAACATTCTAGATGATGAAGGTAAAATTGATAGAAAGAAGCTAGCTAGCATAGTATTTTCAGACCCTATGAAGCTACAGGTTTTGAATAAGCTCACACATGGAACAATTAAAGAACTTGTAAGGTTAGAAATTGAAAAAGATGGTTTTTATTGTATCAACGCAGCACTACTTTTTGAAATAGGATTAAATCAGTTTTGCAATCTGGTAGTATACATAAATTCAAGTGAAGACAACATACTATTAAGAGCAAAGATGAGAGGTTTTGATGAAGAAGATGTAAAAAGAAGAATTTCATTTCAAAAGAAACTAGAAGACGTAATAAACGAAGTAAAAATAGTAATAAACAACAATGGAACTATCGAAGATCTACAAAAAGAAATAGAAGAAAAAATATTCTCGATAGTTAAGTTATGAAAATACAATACCTAATTAACCTAATAAACGAATTTGAATATATAATAGGAATCGATGAAGTAGGTAGAGGATGTATAGCAGGTCCAATGTTTGTATGCGCAGTAGCAATAAAACCATCAACTTACATAAATGGAGTAAAAGATTCTAAACTATTAACACCCAAAAAAAGAGAAGAACTCATATCAATTATCACAAAAAATATAATAGATCTAGGAATAGGTATAGCTTCAAATAAAACTATTGATAAATACGGAATTGGAATATCTTTGAGACTAGCAATACTAGAAGCAATAACAAACTTAAAAGTCGAACCTAGATTAATAATAACTGATTATGTGAACTTAAAAAACAAATCTTTCTCAACATTTCTATTATCATCAAACTTACCAAAAAAAGAAAAATACATTGACTTATACAACAGAATAAATGATTTTGACCTAAAGCTACTAGATAATAAAAATTCATATTACTACATAAGCATCAAAAAAGCAGACAAGTACATACACGCAGTATCAATGGCATCTATTATCGCAAAAGTTATAAGAGACAGATATATGAAACACCTTTCCAAAAAATATCCAAACTATTATTTCGAAAAAAACAAAGGATACCTCACAAGAGAGCATATGTTTTCAATTAAAAAACATGGATTCTCTGAAGTACACAGGACATCTTTCAACATCAAATCAAACGTAATATAGTATAATACTACAGAATAACAAACAAAAACAAACATTTAAATATCACACCTAACGAATCAGAACATCAAATCTATAAATTACTTATTCGATCAATCTCAAGACACAAACCAAAAACTTAGAGCTCTCTGAAATAGTATCAAAATTTTGAGCCGAATGAAAACTCAAAACAAATCTATAAGATGTCCCATTTTTTCTACTTTGACTTTTATGTACTTTTCATTGTACTTGTTTATACCGACTATTATAGGTATTCTTTCTTTTACAACTATACCATACTCTTCTATCTTTTCTATCTTTTTAGGATTATTAGTCATAATCCTTATACTTTTAACGTTAAGATCTTTCAATATCTGGTATGCTATACCATAATCTCTAGCATCATCAGGTAAACCTAGTTTCCTATTCGCCTCAACTGTGTCTAATCCTTGATCTTGTAGTTTGTATGCCTTTATTTTATTAAGCAATCCTATACCTCTACCTTCCTGCCTGAGGTATATTAAAACTCCTCTCCCCTCATCTTCTATTCTCCTCAAAGCATGCTCAAGCTGATTTCCACAATCACATCTCAAAGAACCAAGTATGTCACCTGTAAAACATTCAGAGTGTATTCTAACTATAACATCGTCTCTACCATCTACATCCCCCTTAACCAAAGCGATATGTTCCTTACCACTTATTATTTCTCTATACCCAATTATCCTGAAACTACCGTACCTAGTAGGTAAAAAAGCATTATCAACTTTTTCTATTAGTTTCTCATTTTTCCAACGATATTTTACAATGTCTTTTATTGATATAATTTTGAGATTGAATTTCCTAGCAAACTCAACTAGCTGAGGTAATCTAGCCATAGTACCATCTTCATTAGCAATCTCACATATAACACCAACAGGATACAACCCTGCTATTCTCAGAAGATCAACTGTTGCTTCAGTATGTCCCTGTCTTGTTATAACACCTCCCTTTCTTGCTTTTAAGGGGAACACATGACCAGGTCTGTTAAAATCTTCAGGTTTTGCATCAATAGACGCAAGTTTCCTAATTGTCAAACTTCTGTCATACGCTGATATACCAGTTGTTGTTCCATCCTTAGCATCAACTGAAACAGTAAACCACGTCGAAAAGTTGTCTGTGTTACCTTCTGTCATAAGATAAAGATTTAGTTTATCAGTTAGTTTAGGATCCATAGGAACGCAAATTAAACCCCTACCATACTTCATCATGAAGTTTATCATTTCAGGAGTAGCAAACTGCCCTGCACCAACTAAATCTCCTTCATTTTCTCTGTTTTCATCATCAACAACTATAACAAGCTTACCATTCCTTAGATCTGAAATAATATCATCTATTGAACTAAACATACTTTTAAAGTATAAGAAATCACAGCAAAATAGTCAAACATTAAATTCTGAAGCTTAGTCAAGAGTTTGGTAGTTTTTTTGTAAAAGAATACTCTGAATACATCATTTTCATAACTCATCCAAGCAATCCTCAAATTTTCCTCTCTACCACACCTAAACTACCTAGAAGGTAGAAGAATATAAAATGTCCAGAATATTTCACCCTAAGTAACTTCATTATATCTCCAGCTCATCTTACCCTCCTAAGAGTCTAGACATTCCTAAACTCCCATAGATAAGGTTATCAAAAGAATTCTACTATATTCTTCCTCGGCTTGAGTAAAATACAAAACAATAAAGTTTTTGATAAAGTGATTTATATTTTTTTCTGTTAGTTATCCTTATTTCTCATTAACTCTTACCAAATTCTTATACAAATTATTAGTAAACAGAGTTTAAAGTATAATTTGTTTTAGAATATCTCTATCGAGTAGATTCAATTCCACTTTTGGATTTTCATAGATATATCTTCTTATAAACTCAGGTAGTGCGAAAGAAGATGAATGTATTTTGGCAGAATAGTAAGTTAGCTTAACATCAGAAATATGATTATAAATCTGATTTTCAACAGGATTGCCTTTAGAACCTATCACAAAACTCCAAGGATATATAAAGGAAGGCACATAAACATAATACACCCCGTAAAACCTAACCAAATCTTTGATTTGATGAATAATATGCTTAGCAACATTCGGAGTTGTAAATATAGATTCAGATTGTATCACAAAAACACCGTTCTCTGATAAACAAGAAACAACTCTACTAAAACTTTCTTTCGAGTAAAGATCAATAGCTATATCTATAGGAGCACTTATATCAAGTATTATCAAATCATATTTACTTTTAGTAGTTCTGATAAAGTCAAACCCATCTTGGTAATGTGTATGTAAAATGTCAAAGTTTGTACCATTCCAAGTATTCATATACTTTTGCGTTATATCAACAATTCTCTCATCTATTTCTACCATCTCTATCTTTTTTAGAGATGGATACTTCGACAACTCTCTAACAACTCCACCATCACCACCACCTATAACTAATACCTTTTCTGGATTCTCTATGATGGACATGGGAAGATGTACCATCATCTCATGATACATTGCCTCATCTAAATCTGTAATCATAACTATACCATCAGTTATAAGAGCTTTACCAAAAGGTTCTGTATCAACAACCTCAACAAGTTGAAACGGTGTCCTTTCCCTATAAATAATATCCTTAATTACAAATTCATAGCTAAAACCTGCCAGTTCTTCATCTCTTAGAAAATAGTTTATATACTTATTGTATGACATACTTAAATTTTATTTGATATATCCTTCCATTTTCATCAAACAAATTCCTAAACAACCAAAAAGACTTCAGAAAATTTATAAATTTCATTCCTAATCAATTCTATAATGGCTTCCTATACTCTCTCTGTTAGACCAAGCAGACAAAGCTACTAGAAATCCAGTTTGTACTCCATTTCTAAGCTCGATTATATCTCTATTTACCTTAACATCTCTGTAGAAGTCCTCAATATCATTAAGCAAGTTTTTGATATCACTCAATGCCCTTTTTAATCTTCTTCTAGTTCTAATAGGACCGACGTAGTTCCACATTATGTTTCTAATGTAATCCCAATCCTGCTTTATAAGTACTGGATCTGGATATTCCTTACCTGTATCAATCCATTCAATAACATCCGGAAATTCATTAAACGTAGGCTTAGTTATACTTTCTGATATAAATGAAGCACATCTATAACCAAAAACTACCCCTTCAAGAAGAGATGTACTAGCAAGTCTGTTGGCTCCATGAAGTCCAGTACAAGCAACTTCACCAACGGCAAAAAGTCTCTTTATATTAGTTTTTCCAAAAGTGTCTGTTTTAACACCACCACACTGAAAATGAAATGCAGGTACTACAGGAATCAAGTCTTTTGACATATCTATTCCTATACTTTCAAGAGTTGAGAATATAACAGGAAATCTACTCCTAAGTTTATCTTTTAATCCAATTCTACTAGCATCCAAAAAAACGCAATCATCTTTTGTTTCAGTAATTTCTGATATTATACCTCTAGTAACAATATCTCTTGGAGCTAACTCCCCCCTACTATCATACTTAAATAAAAACCTCTCCCCTTTAGAATTAACTATAATACCACCTTCACCCCTAACAGATTCCGATATTAGAAAATTCTTCTTAAGTGGGTGGAAAAGTGTAGTAGGATGGAATTGAGTATATTCCATATTTATTATCTCAGCACCTATCCTATAGGCCATAGCATAACCATCACCAGTAGCAATATCAGGATTTGTATTATGCAAATAAACTCTCCCCATACCACCAGTAGCCAATACAGTAGCTTTAGCAAGTATGTTTTTTACTTTGTTATTTACTTCATCGAAAACATAAGCTCCTAAACAAGTTTTGTCCTTGTACATCCTGAACTTATCTCTAGAATGAAATTGCCAAGTTATGAGATCAATAGCAATATGTTTCTCTAGAATTGTTACATTTTCAAATGTTTTCAATTTAGAAACCAGTTTTGATATAATCGCTTTACCTGTTTTATCTCCAGAGTATATTATCCTCTTTACGGAATGCGCACCTTCCTCCGTAAACTCAAGCAACCCATTCTGATCTCTTACAAACTCAACTCCTATTTCATCTATTAAAAGTTTCTTAACTATCAAATGACCATCATAAGCAACAACCTTAACTGCTTCAGGATTATTTACTCCCACACCAGCAAGAAAAATATCACTGTATATTTTTTCAGGAGAATCATTTTCACCTATATACACTATTCCACCTTGAGCATAATGAGTATTTCCATCCTCCTCCAAAGTTTCCTTGAGTAAAACCGTTACTCTAATCCCCTTTTTAGCAAGTTCATAAGCACATACTCCACCTGCTATACCTAATCCAATTATAAGAACATCTGTTATCTCAAAATCAGACATAATACGTAAAAATTATAAACCATTACTTCTGCTTATTTCCCCTTGAATCACTTGCACCTGAGAATTTAGGATTATTCACTGCAGTTATAAAACCAGTAGCATCAAGTCTATAATCTCTATATAATCCTCCTTGAAGAGTATCAGCTACAAAAGTATTATCAAAAAGCTTATGCAATATTATATCATTTATACCATCCTCATATATACCAAAACCCTTAGCACCTGAAACACTAGAAATAGTAACATTTGATATTAAAAGGTTTACAATTCCCTCTGTTTTGTACAAATAAATAACACTATTTGTTATTTCAGCCTTATTCTGAGTAACATCTAGATTAACTAAAGAAGAATTCGTTGAATCATATATACTAATGCCTGCACCATGAAGTCTAGAAGTATTATTAGCAATCTTGGTATCTATAATTAAAGTATCAATATCTCTCGCAGTAAAAATCCCGCCACCAACATTATCGGATTTATTACCAGATATTTCACTATTTTCTATTCTAGTACCTTTAGCAAACTCAATGTGAATTCCTCCACCATCTTTTTGTGAATAATTACTATTAACACTTGCTTTCAGAACATTCTTAAGACCCGTAATATAAATTCCACCTCCCTTCTCCTTAGAAATGTTTTCAGACACACTACCCAAAACAGTATTTTCTTCTCCTCTTAAGAATATACCTCCAGCAATAAGCAAAGAAGAATTTTTTGATACAAAACTATTTACAGTATTCTTAAAAACCCCCTCTAACACTATGCCACCACCACTTCTTGCAGCACTATTTTCAACTACGGTTGACTCAATGGATAAAGATACAGATTTAAAGGCATATATTCCTCCACCATCTCTAGCATTATTGTTTCTGAATACTGATTTAACAATATTACCTATACCTACATTGACAAACAAACCTCCTCCCGAGTTTTGAGCATTATTGAAGCTAAATGTATTATCAAGAACCTGAGAATACAAACTCTTATCCAGATATAATCCAGCACCTTCTCTCGAAGAATTATAGGAAATTTCCAAAGATCTTAAAATATTACTAACACCACTCACTAGCAATCCACCACCAAGTATAGCAGCAGAATTACTTAAAATAGCAACTGAAGATATATGGTTATTATTACCTACAATATAAACACCTCCTCCATTTTCAGCACTGTTTCTTATCACTCTTGAACTCAAAACTTTGTTATTATTACCTACCACACACAAACCCGCTCCATTACCAACAATGTTATTTGATGATATAACATTACTTATCGTTGAATTATCTGATTTATTCAGGTATACTCCTCCTCCATTTTTTTCATTTCTCTCTCTGTTTGTTGCACCCACAACCACAAAATTTTCAATCAAAACATTACTAACATCTCTAACCTCTATTATCGCTTGAACTTTTCTTTGTCCATCAAGTATGGAATAACCAACTATACTTGTAAAATTCTGATCATATCCACCTATAAGCTTAATATTGTGATGTTTAATCACAACACCACCAAAACCTGTAGCCAAACCATTACCAGGAATATAAACTCCTTCAGCAACCTTTATAACTCTAATACCAAACATAACTGCCTTATCTACAGCAACTTCTATAGTCCTGAAAGGTAAAACCTTAGTACCAGGATTTTCATCACTACCATTTGTAGCCACATAAACACAAGGTTCTCCTTCGTAAGGATCTCTTGAAGTCTTCTGAGAAAAAGCAAAACCAACAAAAAGAAACAATGTTAAAACCAATGTTAAACCCTTTCGAAAAACTCTCATAAAAACCTCCCTTAAAAACTCAAATTATATCTCTACGCAAACAAAGTAAAACAATTACATCTCATACCTTTCTCCTATACTCACTCATTATCAAAACTTAAAGAAATCATCCCCATGACCCAATGCTAACATAGTTGATACCAATAACTCAAACCCTAGATAATTTTATAAGTATGACTCTTGGTTGTAAAGTTTTTTTCAAAAAGATGCTAACTACTACTAAAACCTTTATATTCTTATTAACTACACTTACTTTTCTATTGGGATGCCCTCAATCAAAAAAAACTGAAACGAGTTACATCCCTGTCAAAGATAAGAAAAATATAATTCTAAACAGTTCCTCAATCTCAGAAGTAGGTCCTATACCAGAATGGGTGCTTATTTTAGAAGATCAAAGAGAAATACAAAGAACAATTGATGGTACTTTTTTCATTTTCTTACTTGAAGGAAATAGTATACAAGAAGCTGATGCTTACAAAGAATTATCAACATACCTATCATACTATCTACCAGACGAAAAGAAATTAACGTCTATGTTAAAATTAGAATTGAAAGGCAAATATTGGCAAAAATTAAATACGGGGAAATACCAAACTTTCTTCAAATACGAGATAACTCAAGATAGCATAAAGGAAGTAAAAAGAAGAAAAAACGAATTATCTGAAAAGAGTAGACAGTTTGTTGAAAAACTCGACTAAGGAACAGGATCATATCCCCCCGGATGAAAAGGATGACATTTTAATATTCTCATGATACCCAAAAAGCTACCCTTAACGACACCATGCCTTATTACCGCTTCTTTCGTATAATCAGAACAAGTTGGATAGAATCTACAAGTATGCCCTTTCACAGGACCTATATATTTCTGATAAAATTCTATCATCTTGACTAATATCCACTTCATACACAACAATAATAATAATAACTTGTTGATCATAAATCAAATCCAAAACACCTAAACGAACATCTAGACTATGTTACCTTAGATACCCTAATGACTATATTGCTATAGACACACACTCAATTAAAACTCAAATCATCAATTTTGTACCTTCTTAAAGAAAAAACTATAGTTAATGATACTAAAAACTCTAATCGACTAATAAACCCTTCACACAAACAGACTGAATGATAATTTAGATCTAAATTGAATTTTATTGTCAATATTTTTTTATTTAAAATTAAGGGCTATGAAGGAATTTGTCCATTTACACCTACATACCGAGTACAGTTTACTAGATGGTGCTTCAAAAATAAGCGATCTAGTCCAAAAAGTCAAAGAATTTGGAATGAAATCAGTTGCTATAACAGATCATGGTAACCTTTTTGGTAGCATAGAATTTTACAAAACATGTAAAGAAAATGATATAAAACCAATTATAGGGGTAGAAGCATACTTAACTGAAGATATGCACAAGAAGGAAAAATCGACAAATTCTAATCCTGATAGTCTTGACAAACAATATTCTCATCTAGTTTTACTAGCCAAAGATATAAAAGGATATAAAAATCTTGTTAAATTAGTTACTAAATCTTACTTAGAAGGATTTTATTACAAACCTCGTATAGACAAAAAACTACTCGAACAACACAAAGAAGGGTTAATAATTCTGAGTGGGTGTATAGCAGGAGAAATTCCACAACTCATTCTAAAAGGGAATTACAAAGAAGCACAAAAAGTAGCAGAATGGTATATATCCAATTTTGGAAAAGAAGATTTTTACATAGAGATTCAAAGACATGAACTAGAAGAAGAGAAAATATTAAATCCAAATCTCATCAAAATTGCAAAAGACATGGGACTAAAAATTGTTGCAACAGGTGATTCCCACTATCTTACAAAAGAAGATGCCGATATACATGATGTTCTATTGTGTATTCAAACTGGAAGCAAAAAATCAGACGAAAAAAGATTTAGGTTTTCGAATAATTCATTCTACCTAAAGTCTATCCACGAAATTGAGAAAGATTTTGGAGAAATACCCGAAGCTATAAAGAATACTGTTGAAATAAGTGAAAAGTGTAATCTTGAAATACCATTCAACAACAAGGAGTTAATGCCAAATTATGGGCAAATAGATGATGCAGATAAAGTATTAAGAGAAATGGTATTAGATAATCTCAACAAAATGTTCGGGGGGAAAATACCAGAAGAGTATAAAGAAAGAGCAAATTACGAACTTGAAGTTATAAGAAATATGGGTTTCAGCAACTATTTTCTAGTAGTTCAGGACTTTGTAAACTGGGCTAAAAATAACGGTATACCTGTAGGACCCGGTAGAGGATCTGCAGCAGGAGCACTAATTACCTATGCAACAGGTATAACTCAAATCGATCCCATTAAGTATAATCTACTCTTTGAAAGATTTTTAAACCCAGAAAGAGTTACAATGCCAGATATAGATGTTGATGTAGCAGATAGGGATAGAGACAAAGTAATACAATACTTAGTCAACAAGTATGGTAAAGATAATACTGCAAATATAATAACTTTTGGAACACTACAAACCAAAGCAGCGATTAGAGATGTTGGAAGAGTACTAGGAATACCTCAACAAAAAGTTGATACTATTGCTAAATCTTTGTCAGATGTTGATAGTATATCTGAGGCTAAGACTGTAGTGTCTGAGGTAAGAGAAATCTATAACAACGGTACAGATATAGAAAAAGAATGGATTGAGACAGCAGAAAAACTTGAAGGTATAGTTAGACACGCATCAATACACGCTTCAGGAATAGTGATCTCGTCAGTACCAATATACGAATACATAGCACTATATAGAGATCCTAAAGAAGGCACAATATCAACACAAATATCCGCACAATATCTTGAAGAATTAGGCTTCCTTAAAATGGATATACTTGGTCTTGCTAACCTTTCTGTTATACAAGACACATTAAAACTAATAGAGGAAACTAAAGGGATTCAAATAGATATTTCATCCATTCCTCTAGATGATAAGAAAACATATCAACTGCTATCTTCAGGAGAAACTGATGGTATATTTCAAGTTGAGTCAGATGGTATGAAAGAAATGCTTAAAAATATGAAACCATCTTGTATAGAAGACATAATAGCAGCACTTGCATTATACCGACCAGGTCCATTAGGATCAGGTATGGACAAACAGTACATAAATAGAAAACACGGGAAAGAAAAAGTAGAGTATCCTCATAAAGATTTGGAAGATATACTCAAGGAAACTTATGGAGTTATACTTTACCAAGAGCAAATAATGAAAATAGCACAGAGAATATGCGGGTTTACACTAGGCCAGGCAGATAACCTAAGAAGAGCTATAGGTAAAAAGAAAAAAGAGATAATGGAACAGATGAAAAATGATTTTGTCAGAGGAGCAATTTCTAATGGGTATGATGAAAACTTTGCAAAAGAGTTATTTGACACCATAGAAAAGTTTGCCGAATATGGTTTTAACAAATCCCATAGCGCAGCATATGCTATAATAACTTATCAAACAGCATATCTCAAAGCTCATTATCCACTTGAGTATATGACTGCACTGATAAACTCAGAGGTTGGTAAATTCGAAAAAATGGTACATTATGTCTCAGAAGCAATCAGAATGAATATAAAAATACTACCACCACATATAAATAAAAGCAAAAAGTTCTTCTCGATCGAAGAAACAAACAATGGACTAGGAATAAGATATGGATTTCTAGGCATAAAAGGGTTTGGTGAATCTTCAGCAGATGATATACTGAACGACAGAGAAAAGTACGGAGAATACAAAAGTATTGAAGAATTCTTTGAAAGAACTTCCAAATTTCTCAAGAAAAATTCATACGAACCATTAATCAAAGCTGGAGCATTAGATCCAATTCTAGAAAAAAGAGATAAATTAATCTCAAATCTGGATAAGATAATAAGCTTTTTCTCATCTGTTTCAAAAGACAACGAATTAGGACAAAACAACTTATTTATTCTCAAAGATCCTAAAACCCAAACAGAACTTAGAATAACATCGCTTTTTGAAAATGGAGAAATTCCAAAAGATACCATACTAAACTATGAAAAAGAAGTATTGGGTGTCTTCCTATCGCATAATCCGCTAAAAGAATATTGGAAAGAAATAAAAAACTATACAAACTTTGAGGCTGATTATATTGACATCCTACCAGAAGGTTGTCCCTTCACTGTAATGGGTATGATAACAGAAATAGAAAGAAAAGAAACAATAAAAGGAAAAATAGCAAACATAAGAATATCGGATTACTATAGCAAGAAGATAACACTGTACTTATCCGTAGAAGCAACCAAAACTTATGAAAATCTACTACAGCAAGGTAAAATTCTGCTATTCAAAGGAGTTATAACAAAGAATACCTTAGGTAAATCATTCCCAAAAGTATCTAAAATATTGGGAATATCAGAATATGGCAAAGATAAAGTCACAGAACTTCACATAATTATATCTCAAGATACTTCCAAAGATGAACTCGATAAAATAAGGAACATCCTTAAAGAAAAAAATGGAAAATGTATCACATACATAGGAATTGTTGGTAATGGTGGCATAAAATACTTTAGAACCTCACCAATTTATGGGGTAAAACCCTCATCAGAAGTTTCAATAAAACTCCGAACCATAAAAGGTGTAAAATCATTCTGGTATTACTAGTAAACCTAAACATCTTTGATTAAAAAGTCACATACAAACAAAATATATAGTCTATAAAAATATCATTTAAGTTACTAAAAAGCAGATAATTCTAATCAAAATTACATCAAACTTTTTATGTACTCATAAACTCTATCGTGAACTAGATACCTAAAATCTTCCTTTCTAACTATCATCTTTCTTATAATAGTTGAGCTTATTTCGATAACAGGAGACTGTAAAACAAAAACTTTATGCTTAAAACTTTCCAAACACTTAGGCAATTCCAAACTACTTCCCAATCTAGGATAAACAATTATTTTGCATTTCTGAATTATCTGCTCATAATTTTTCCACTTACAAAAACTTTCAAAACTATCACTACCAAGTACTAGGTAAATATCTGCACCATTATAGAGATTACTAAAATAATCTACAGTAAGATATGTATAAGAAACACTTTCAGATAAAATCTCAAAATCCGATAACTCAAATTTCTCGTTATCTAGTATTGAGAGATTTATCATCTCAATTATTTGCTTATCTGTAAACATTTTTTGACGGCCAAGCTTAAATGGAGACACCTTTGCTGGTACAAAGACAACTTTATCTAATGTAAATCTAACCAAAGCAGTATTAGCAACTATTAAATGTCCTATATGTATAGGATCAAAGGTACCGCCAAAAAGACCTATTTTCATCTATTATTCTTCAAACATTTTTGATGGATCCTTAAGATATTCTTTTTTCTTTCTCTCAAGCTCTTCTTTTCTCTTTTTCTGTAAATCTCTTAACATTTTCATCCTTTGCGAAAATCTCTCTCTTTCAGAAGCAATAATAGATTTCTTTTTACTATTCAAAAAAACGCCATACTCACCTTCTTTACCTTTCCTTAAAAAAGAAGTAGCATTTATCACATCTATTTCTGATATTTCTATCTTCTCCCCTGCATTAAGTAAAGTCGAAAACATCAAAAGATCACTTTCTACCTGTGAAACAAGCGGAGCAACTTCTACTTTACCCTCAAGAACGTAAACCCTTGTTGTCATATCAGCAACTTCTATCACAAACTCTGTACCCCTAACAGTAGCAAAAGCCGTTGATGTTTTAATGCTCAAAGAGCTATTTTGAGAAAATATACCTTTAACTGATAGTATTATATTACCATTAACACTCAATTTGTCTCTCTTGCTCTCCTTAGCAATACTTTCAATCTCTTCAAATTTAACCGAAGTATTTGGTTCAACTTTTATATATCCTCTTCTATCAACTGATATGTAACATTCAGAATCCCTACCAGTTTTTATAGTATCCCCTTGCTTTATGATATACCCAACTTCTACTATTGAACTCTTCCCCTTGTTTAAAACATAAACATCACCTATTGAAGTATCAACAACATATTTCTGCCCATAAACAAAACTAGATATCATAATTACAAGAATCGAAAATATAATTCTTCTCATACCTACCTCCAAACAATATTATAACTTTCACAAATATTTTTTTCAAAAAGATCCTCAAAATTTAGCTAAAATATAATTACTAAATATCACCCTCACAATTTCCTATGCGAATATATAAGATACTATATATTCCTGTAATTATAACTAAGATCAAATCTCTGTTTCTATTGAAACAGATCATATATTAGTAGTATAATTACGTCATAAATCATGGGAACAGGTGAAATAAAATACGACATACTAGTTGATTTTCTAAAACCCGGCATGGTGCTATCAGGAGATTTATTTTCAAAAGAAGGTATCTTTATATGGCCTGCTAAAAAGCCTCTAACTCCCAACATAATTAATCAACTCAAAACCCAAGGTATAAAAGAATTATACTACACCAAAGAGATAAAAAAAGATCTTTCGGAAATATATCCTCCGATGTTTTCAGAAGAAGTCAAAGAAAAAGCAAAAGAAGTTATAAACAATGTTTTACACCAACTCAAAGAAGACAATAAAATAGAAATATCAGAAGTAAAAAGGATAATAGAACAGCTATTTAAAGAAATGATTCAAAAACTCGGAAAGGCAGTAATAAACCTTTCTATTGTAAAAAACTATGATGAATACACTTACGTACATTCTGTGAACGTAACAATACTTTCAATGTTTTTCTCCAAATTTTTAGGTGCTAGTGATTTTGTAACAAAAGAAATAGGAACAGGAGCAATACTACATGACATAGGTAAGGTAAAAATACCAACATCTATACTTTACAAACCTGGAGAACTCACAGAAGAAGAATTAACGATAATTAAAAAGCATCCAATAATAGGATATTTCGCGATAAAAGATGAACCTACAGTAAGCACATACGCTAAGAAGATAGTACTCTTTCATCACGAGAGATACGACGGCAATGGATATCCTTTGGGAATAAAGTTCGATAGAATAGGGAGATATCCTCAAATTGTTAGTTTAGCAGACGTATTTGACGCTCTTACTTCAGAAAGACCTTACAAACAAGGAATGACCATAGCACAAGCGCTAGATATAATAATGAAAAGATCAGGTACACACTTTGAGCCAATGTTAGCCCAAAGATTTGTAATAGAAATGGCTAAGTTATACAATTTACCATCACCATATACCGTAGGATCATTTGTATTACTGAATACTGGTGAAAAAGGAATAATAATACACAAAGACAGTGAATACTCTATAAAACCCACAATACTACTTATTGAAAATTCTCTCGGTAAGGTAACGAGCAAAATAAAAGTAAATTTACAACTAGATCCACACCGATATATAGTAAAGGTAATAACAGACATCGACGAAGTTGAAAGGTTAAAGATATTAATAATGTGAATGAAAAGGGAGAACCTACTTTTGGCCCTCCCCTAGAAAATAGGTGGTGCGATACCTATTATCTCTTGAGATTCAGTATTTCTTGTAGCATCTGATCCGTCGTTGTTATTGTTCTCGAATTTGCTTGGAATCCTCTTTGTGTAACGATCATATCAACAAAAGCATCAGATAAATCAACATTAGACATTTCCAATGCTCCTGAGTATATCTTACCTTTACCTTTTATCTCCGCTGGACTTATATCTGCAAGTCCTGAGTTCATGGTTTCAATGTACAAATTTTCACCAACCTTCTCAAGACCTTGAGGATTAGTAAATCCAGCCAAAGCTACTTGTCCTAAAGGTTCTTGAAGACCGTTAGTAAAAACACCTATTATAGTTCCCGAACTGTCTATCTTAAAGCTCTCAAGATACCCCATAGCATGTCCATCTTGATCATAAACTGAAGCAGTTGAAGGAGAAGAAAACTGAGTAATACTATTTTCAATACTACCTACAACACCTAATTCTACTTTAACAGTCTGTCTAGTACCATCTGGTAGAGTAAAACTCACATTAGCCATGAGAGTACCAGAATCCATAACCGTAGGATTAACACTATTATCAGAAATACTTCTTAAAGTGCCCTTATTATCAAAAACAATAGTAAACTGATTATTATTATCAACTTTTTCTTCACCAACACTCACAACAACTCCACTAGAATTTTCGACATTAACAGTAGCAACCCAAGTATTTAGATCTGTTCTTACAAAATCAATAAACATTCTATATCTATTCCCATACGAATCAAAGATATCCACACTAGTTTTGTGAGTGTACTTCTCTCTATCTAAAAGACTGGACTGTGGTGTTAGTACTGGTGTTCTACCATCCAAATTAGACCTATACTTGACCACAGTCGTAGCCGCTGCTGGACTTTTTGCTCCTCTAGGAATAACAAGATCTTCAATTTGACCTGAAGGATTTATTATTATCTCACCAGTTTCTAATTTTTGTGCCTTCCAACCTTGAACTTTAAAACCACTTGAGTTAACCAAAGTACCATTTTTATCTATATAAAAATTACCAGCCCTTGAGTAGAAAAGTTGATCACCCTTTTTAAGAACAAAAAATCCCTCACCCGCTATAGAAAGATCAGTATTTATACCAGTTGTCTGTATGCTACCTTGAGTCATGATCTTGTCTATGCTAGCAACTGTCATACCAAGTCCTATTTGCTTTGAATTTATACCACCCCTCTCATCAGTAGGTTTAGCTGATGCTTCTACCATTTGTGAGATTATATCTTGAAACGTAACTCTCTCTCTCTTAAAACCATAAGTATTAACATTTGAAATGTTATTACCCAAAACATCCATCCTAACCTGATGGTTAACCAACCCAGATACACCAGAATACAAAGACCTCATCATAATGCCTATCTCCTACATTACAATTATTATTTCGGAAAGTCCTATAATGACTTAAGGATAAAACAACAAAAATTAATCACTACACTAAACCCAAAAATCTCATTCCATAATCAAACAACTTGATTCTTTTATCAAAAGATAATTAATCCACTGTTGGAACATTTTTTAAATTTCACCAATTTCTAAAATTATTGAAAAATAGTACTATCTCAGTTTAGTATAACTAATATGAAAAGAATTCCTTTTTTTGTAGTAATACTAGTTTTGATGATACTTACGTTCTTTAGTAAACAAGCATATTCTGAAAATTACATAATAGTAATCGATACTTCGCTAAGTATGAACAGAAAGGTCATTGATGGAGTAAGAGTATATGATGTAGCTTTGAGATCTTTATCAAACTTCATATTTTCCCTAAAAAATGGTGATATTGTATATATTGTTGACTTTAATGAAATAGTAAATATACGTCCTCCTATTGAAATAAAAGATGAATACAACAAAGAAGTTATTTACAAAGTGATGAGCGGTACACAACCCTATGGTAAATGGACCTTCACATACAAGATGCTAGAAGAAGTAGCAAATCTCATAAAAGTCAGCAATATGTCATCCCAAAATACAAAAGTCATAATAATATCAGACGGTATCGATGATCCACCTATAAAAACAAAAAAATACATAGTTGACTTGGAAAAATTATCAACATTATTTGAACCACAACAACTAGTGTATTTCATATCCCTCGAGAAACTTATTTCCAAAACACCTCAAAAAAAAGAATCACAACTATCAAAAGCACTCAAAGAAGTAGAACAAGTAAAATTTATCGAAGTAGATCTAACAAACCACACCGAAACTTTGATAACAGAAACAGTTTTAGGAAAGAATGTTACATTATACCTTATAATACCAATATTACTTATATTACTACTACTACTCCTTCTCACTATGCCAAAAATATACATAGTAAACAAATCTAAAAAAGTATCAAACATCAGTGTACTAAAATGTTCATCAGATAAATTCAAGAAGGATATCACTATAAAAGGATACAAAATCGTCATATCTTCTTCTAAAGGTAAGGTAACGCTACCTAACTGGACATATAATGGATATATTACAATAAGAGCAACTAGAAAAGGTTATAGAATCTTCTTTTCTAAAAAAGATAATGTCACAATACCTAATGGAACCTTCCTTTTCAAAGGAATGAGATTTGCAGCAGGTAACTATATATTTGAAGTTGATTAAATTCGGAGGATAAAATGGGGTTGAAAGTAATAATACCTGTTGCAGGTAAGGGAACCAGATTAAGGCCACATACTCTACTAATACCAAAAACTCTCATAAACGTAGCAGATAGAAAGATTATAGACTACATAATGTATATGACTAGTAATGTTGAAGTTGAAGAGTACATATTCGTAATAGGGTATCTAGGCGAACAAATAGAAGAATATGTCAAAAAAGCATATCCGAAAATAAGAAAGACATTTGTAATCCAAGAAAATCCAAAAGGTTTAGCTCATGCTATAAGCATAACAAAAGATTTCATATCACCAAAAGACAAATTGCTCATAATACTAGGAGATCTAATATTTTTCACAGATGTTAAAAAAGTACTTCAACAAACTCCCCAAGGAGAACATAGCATAGGAGTCGTTAATGTTGAAGATCCACACAAATATGGTGTTGTAGTATTAGGAAGAGATGGTAAATATATAAAAGAAATGGTAGAAAAACCTTCAAAACCTATTTCAAATCTAGCAATATCAGGCATATACTACTTTACCGAAGCAGAACCTTTACTAAATGCAATAGATTATATTATCGAAAACGATATAAGAACAAAAAATGAATACCAACTAACAGATGCAATGATGGATATGATAAAAAGGGGACACAAAATAAGTATATTTGAGACTTCAGAAGTATATGACTGTGGTAGCAAAGAAAAACTCATCGAAGCAAACAATAAACTTCTAACAAAGTTTCACAATGAAAGCACAATAGGTATAAATGTAAAAAACTCCATAGTAATACCACCTGTTTATATAAGTCCAAACGCCTTAGTTGAAGATTCTGTAATAGGACCTTTTGTATCAATCCACGAAGGTGCTACCGTAAAAAATTCAATAATAAGAGAAAGTATAGTAGAAGAAAGAGCAAAAGTCGAAGGTATGATAATAGAAAGAAGCTTAATAGGACAGGATAGCATAGTCGAAGAAAGTTTCAGAGAGCTTAATATAGGTCCCCATTCAGAGTATAAGAAAAAAGGTTTCTAACTCACTATGGGGAAAATAAGAATACTCGACGAAGATACTATATCTAAAATATCAGCTGGCGAAGTAATTGACAGCCCTTATTCAGTAGTAAGAGAACTAGTTGACAACTCAATTGATGCAGGAAGTACTAGAATAATAGTAAACGTGTTAGAAGGAGGTAAAAAGCTCATAGAAGTATTAGATGATGGTGAAGGAATGGATAAAGAAGACCTAGAAAAATGTTACCTAAGACACTCAACAAGTAAAATAGAAAAGTTTGACAACATATATAGCATTACAACAATGGGATTTAGGGGAGAAGCACTAGCAAGCATAGCAGAAGTTTCAGAACTAGAAATAATATCAAAAAGAAGAGAAACAAACGAAGGGTACAAACTTTCAGTCAAAGGAGGCAAATTTGAATCACTCATACCACACCCATCAAAAGACGGTACTACTGTAAAAGTAAAAAACCTATTTTTCAACATGCCGCCAAGAAGAGAATTCTTGAAAAGCACTACCACAGAATTTAAAAACATTTTGGATATTTTCATAAAGAAAGCAATTCCGTTACCACAAATAAACTTTGAACTATATCATAACCTAAAAAAAGAACTCATCTTACCCAAAACAAATTCATACTTAGAAAGAATAATGTCCATCTTCCCAGAAATAAAACAACTTACTTACATCAAAAAAACTTTCGAAGACATGGAAATTGAAATACTATTCTCAAAACCTTCAGTTACAAGACAAACTAGAAACTTACAACACATATATGTTAATAGCAGATTCGTTGAATCAAAAACATTTTTAACAGCCGTCTCAAATGCCTACTCAAATTTAGTTCCAAAAGGTAATTTTCCAATAGTATTCTGTTTTGTAAAAGTAGATCCGTCGCTTATCGATGTTAACATACATCCTGCCAAAAAAGAAATAAAATTCAAAAACGAAGGTAAACTATTTCACTACATAATATCTACAATAAAAGAAGGATTATCTGAATCCAATCAAACACTAGATATTGAAGAATCTCTTAAATTCAACCCTATAGAACAAAGTATCAAATCCTCACTGGAAAGTTTTCTAAAATCAAAGGAAAAAGAATATGAAATCCAAAAAATCAAAGAATCAAAAAACCAAGGTAATACGCTTTTAACAACACTTACTCCGATTACAACCCCAGAAAATACGTACCCACCTACTTCTATCAACAAATCAGAAATCAATCAACTCCAAACCAGAATTTCACAAAAATATAGATTCATCGGAATTGCTTTTAAAACCTACCTAATATTCGAAGAATTAGGCACAGACAGATTATTAATCCTAGATCAGCACGCCTCAGATGAAAGACTTACATTTTCAAAACTATACAAACAGATAATCGAAAATAAATCTCTATCAAAACAAATCTTAATATCACCAATAACGATAGAAGTATCATCTATATGTACAAACATAGTAAAAGAGAAAATCAAAACTTTTGAAAAACTAGGGTTTGAAATAAAAATTCAAGATAAACTTTACATATATACTGTACCTTCATTCTTTAGTAAAAACATAGATCCAACTAGTAGCATAATCGAAATTTGCGAAAAACTACAAGAAGGAATAGAACCTAGCCTAGAAAATATCTTAGAGATACTATCAATTATTTCTTGCAGAAGTTCAATAAAAGCAGGTGATATAATATCCCCAATTGAGGCATACAAGCTACTAGAAGATGTTATGTCAATAGAAGATAAATATTCTTGCCCACACGGAAGACCAACTATGGTTTACATATCTAAAAAGACACTAGAAAAGATATTCTCAAGAAAATAAACTAACATCAACAAAACAACCTTACGGAAACAATCAGAACAACTCCGTTCTAACTTCAACATTTTGCATTCAAACTCAAACATAGCTCAACAAACAGAGTAATTGACATAAACATTAAAATATCTCATCAGTTTTTATCTTGAAAACAATTAGAAAACTAAATATTCTATTCTAAAATGAAATTATATTATTCACTCTATAGGGAAATACAATTCTTCGAAGAAGAAAACAATAAATCAATCTATAACCTAGGCGAAACATATAGATTATGAAAACTAATATTGATTTCAAAAAAAATTTAATTATATTCTAAGAAAATGGAGGTCTTTTATGATAAATCTTACAGAGAAAGCAGCAAGTGTACTGAAGAAAATATTTGAAGATAATAACATAACTAATGGTTTTCTAAGATTCATAGTAATGGCAAACGGTTGTGGATGCTCAGGACAAAAATATGGACTTTACATTGATGACAAAAAACAGAATGATGACTTAGTTTTTGAAAGCAATGGATTGACAATAGTAGTAGATCCTATAAGCTACGAAGAAGCAAAGGGATCCACAATCGATTATGTAAAAGACGAAATATTTGGAGAAGGGTTTAAAGTTATAAATCCTAATGATAGTTGTGGATGTGATACCGGTAGCTGCAAACAAAACTAGTTAGCTAACACTACTATAACTGGGTTTCTACCACCCAAAATCTTTGTATAAGAAGATACAATTTTATTATTACTATTTCTAAATTGAGCTTTAACAACTATTGAATATTTTCCATTAGGCAATAATTTGTTATCAAGGTTTTTACCTCTCCAATATACAGTAAGCTGACTTCTACCGTCTACTACGCTTATCTTTCTACCAATTCCTATTAAATTCTTTTTTACTAAAAACACTTTATAATTACTAACATTCTTGTAAGGTATAACATAAACGCTATAATCAACATACCAAATATTTTTATTACCCACGTAAACTACAGATGTTATTTTACCAGGATTGTTAAAGTCAACAAATTTTCTGTTCTTTGAAAAGTAAGAGAAAAATAACTTAAGATCCATTCTAGGTTTTTTAGAATCATTCCCTGGTTTACGACTTAATTTTTGAGTTTTTACATTTACAGGTTTCGGTATAAATTCCTGTTTAACTTCCTCAGTAACCACTTCTCGAGGCATAACCTTTTCTTCTACAATGATGTTTTTATCAACATTCGTCTTCTTTGTTTTTGTTCCAAAAAATTCATCAGTATCAGGAGGTAGAGACATTTGATTTGTATTAGTTTCCAACATCTTCTGCTCCTCTTGCAAAAACTTAGGAACACCAATATCTTTAAGCTCTGTTTCTTTCTGCTCTACTTCTGATATTATCTGAGAAGTATTATTTTCCTCCTGTCTGCAGGATAAAACAATAAGAAAAAGCGGTATCAGTAATAATAAAAGAAACCTCATAAAAGAAATATCGTTTAGTATTAAATACTTCTAAAGTGAAAGGGCCTCAAGCCCTTCACCGACAATTTATTGATTAAAAGAACTAACAGCGTTATCGACGGAATCGTATATATCAAAAAACCCCGTTAACTTCGTAAGTTCAAAAACTTTCCTTACAGAAGCATAAACATTAGCGAGCTTAAGCCCCCCACCTACTTTCTTAAGATTTGAAAGACTTGATATTAAGACACCTATACCAGAGGAATCAATATAACTAACCTTATCAAGGTTAACAACAATATTAACCTTCCCTTTTTCAATTTCCTGTCTTACAAGCTCCTTTATCTGGGGAGCATTATAAAGATCAATTTCACCATTAACATCAAAAACAACAACATCTCCTATTTCTCTCCTCGAAATTTCCATAACAAACCTCCAAATCAAGACAAATATATATTACACTCAAAGTATAAAAAACCAAATCATAACTTTCAATAAACTACTACTTATTTTCTAACGACTAACCTAAAAGCAATAAACTTTCACCTAAAACTTAAACACATTTTCCTCGACTTCGTTACACATACAATTTATCGGTTTTATGGATGAACTTACTTTATTGTCATGAAGATGCATTTCTAAAATACACTATTACTTTATCGCCGTAACCATAAGATCGAAAAGTCTCAAAGTGAAATCTGTAAAAATTCTTATGAGTATTGGCCCCAATATCAGTATAAGTATCCCAACCGCTATGAATTTAGGTACAAATGTAAGAGTTTGCTCTTGTATAGAAGTAGTTGCTTGGAATATACTTATTACAAGCCCAACTAATAGCGATACAATAAGAAACGGCAGCGAAAGAACTGCCGTTTGAACTAAAGTTTCATTAAGAAGCCTTATAATCAAACCCATTTCATCCATAAACTATCTTCCACCAAATCCTGACAACATTATACTTTCTGTAAAGAATCTCTGGTTAAAGATGTATATTATAATTACGGGTACGAGTGCTATAAGAGATGCAGCCATTACAAGCTCCCACTGAGACCCATAAGCTGTCTGGAATGCTGTTAATCCGACAGGTATGGTTTTTATCTCCTCAGAGTTCAAAACTACAAGAGGCCATAAGAAATCATTCCATTGGAACAGAAATGTGAAAGTACCTAATGTAGCTAAAGCACCTTTTGACAACGGTAAGATAACATGCCAAAGTATCTGCAATCTACTAGCACCATCAATAAAAGCAGCTTCTTCTAAATCATAAGGTATAGATACAAAAAATTGTCTAAGCAAAAATGTACCAAACGCTGAGAACAAAGCAGGTAATATAACCGCAGTTAGAGTATTCACAAGTCCCAATGCCTTAAACAGTATATAAACAGGTATCATTGTAACTGTAAAAGGTATCATAAGGGTACCTAGGTAGAGTAAGAATATAGCATCCCTACCAAACCATCTAAGTCTAGCAAACGCATAAGCAGCTAAAGTACAAGTAACAAGCTGTCCAAAAGTAGTCACCGTAGCAACCAGTAAACTATTTCTATAATACTTATCAAAAGGAACTGATATCCATGCTTTAACAAAATTAGCCCACCAAGCTCTAACTTCAGTATATCCTTCTTTATACCCACCTACCACAAAATTGTTGTTTTTGTCAACATAAATATACCCAAACCTTTGGGGAATAAACCTCTTATCATATATATCCTCAGGATCCTTTAATGATGTCGATATAGTCCATAGAAAAGGAAGAACCATTGTCAAAGCACCTATTGACAAAATTATGTACGCAAAAAAGTTTCTTATTCTTTCTTTCCTTTTTCTTTCTTCAACTAAACTTTGACCATAAAAAGCCTCTCTAGTGGCCATACAAAACCTCCTTTAAATTCTTACCAAGAAGAAGAGGTAGATTCTCTACCCATTCTCCACTGAATGATAGTAAATATCATCATGACAAAGAAAAGAAATACAGAAAGCGCAGCAGCATACCCCATTTGGAACCACTGGAATGCATTATTATAGATGTAGTAGACTATTGTTTTAGTAGCACCGGCAGGACCACCACCTGTTAGAACATATTGAGAACCAAAAGCTTGAAAACCATTTATAACACCTATTATTACTATGAAGAAGTTAGTAGGTGCAAGCATAGGCCAGGTTATGTAGGCAAACTTCTGCAACTCATTAGCACCATCTATATCAGCAGCTTCATATAGGAACGATGGTATCTGCTGTAAAGAAGCAAGATATACTAACATAGTATAACCAACATTCTTCCAAACATCCATTACTATTATAGCAACTTTAGCCCAATTACCATCTCCTAGCCAGCTAGGTGGATTTATAACACCTATACTTTTTAACAACTCATTAAGTAACCCTTGATCATTATATATCCATCTCCACAACATAGCAACCGCAACTAGATTCGATATGTAGGGTAAGAAATAAAGCGTTCTAAAGAATGTTATACCCTTGAGTTTCTGATTTAGAGCAAGTGCCAAAATTATGGCAAATGCCATACCAAGAGGTATCTGTAACATAAATATAAGAGTATTTATAAAATACCTCCAGAAATCCTTATCTCTAGTAAATAACCTCTCAAAATTATCAAGTCCTATAAACTGTATACCAGTCTTACCTCCTACTAAAGAAGTATCAATATAACCTCTAACATCCTTTACAGGTAAATCATTCTTGGGAATAAGTATAGTCCCTTCTTGAAGATTATATTCATCCCCTGTCTTCAAAGAAGATATTTTAACAGGGTACTCAGAGTTTGTTGCTCCCTTAAGGATAGTAACAGATTCTTCAGTTATTCCAACAAAAGTAATACTCTTTGAATAATTCGCCTTGATAGATATACTGGACGCCTCAACTTCTAGACCTTCTTTGTAGACACCACTCACAACTTTACTAAACTTACCGTAAACCTCAAATGAAGCTCCAACAGATACTTCAAATTCACTTTCATTAACAAAACTTACAATAACATTGGTTGTTATAGGTTCTCCATTCTCATCTGTATATTTAACAATAAACTCAACTAAAAATTCACTATTAGCAGGAAAATTAAAAGTAAACTCCTCTTTACCTCTAACAGACATAGGTAATACGGTTGTCTCACCTAATTTAGGTAGTTTATAAACAGATGATTGCAGTATAGATTGATCAATTCTAGCAGAAAACTTCTTAGTAACTTCAACGTCTGACTCTATAATGGTACCTTTAGGTATATATATATCCTCTCGAGCAGGCGAAGTTGTAATAAAATAGATTTCTCCTTTTGCCTTAGAGGGGTAACTTATACCATCCCACTTTGCTAAAGCAAGAAAAAATACCGCAACTACAGGAAACGCAGTTATAAGCAAAAAACCAAAAAAGTTAGGTGTTAGAAAAGCAAAAGCAGTAAGAAATTCTTTTATGGCTTTCTCCCTTTTTATCCTTCTAGCAAGCTTATCCATATTACTCCTCCAGATTGTTTATTATAAATTAAAAATGTTTGGGTATAGATTTTCAAGATTTTTAGAAACTAATATATCAAAACACTAACCAAACTCAGTTTGATAGAACTGATATCCTAGCGTCTACTAATCTACCTTCTACAAAAATATTGGTAAAAAGGCCTAAAGTAATTTTATCAAAACTAAACCTATCAATAACATTAAATCCTGATATTTTCTTAAACTTTACAAAGTTTCTTTTAGAAATTGAAGCACTATCAAACTGCATGTGTTTCTTTAAAGAAATATTTGTAAACGAGAGGTTATATAATACCAAAAAATCAGACAATTTTGACAAATCCTTATCACTGATAAAAAACATAAAAAGCGGAATATCAAAAAAATTCATATAATTTGTTGAAATTGAAATCACATAAGTCGTATCGTCAGCATTCATAAACATATCTAAACGAAATCCTTCACGATTATTATTTGTTAAAAAGCCAAATATTTCTCTATCGCCAAACTCTAACGAGAACTCCTGCTCTAAGACATTTGTAGTGTTTCCCAAAGAGTACTTTGAAGTAACAGTTGATGTAATTTGATACCTTGCAGGAACTCCCTTGAGAGTTTTCGTCAAAACTTCAGAAGTTAAATATCTAGGATATTCATCGTAATTGTACCTAACAGAAGTAAGATATCTGTATTTACCATCAACCAACACACTATAATCCAACGACAAAATGATATAGTTAGTACCAAAAGTACTATTCAAAACTAAAAGACAGATTATCAGAGATAGAATTGATCTACCCATGTATATACTTTCGTCTAATAAGCCAAATACTTGAGTTTAAAAAACTGCAATTTGATTCTCGGAAAGTTATACATAGACAATTAATCCATGAGAAACTTATTAGTTATTTTTGTATTTTTTGTCTTAACATCCACTCAACTGTCTTGGGCACAGAACATAGAGAAAACACTAAACGATATACGAAACATAAATGATAAATTACAGGCCAACACCCTAGTAAGCAACACAATACTATCTTTAGAATTACCAATAGTAAAGGATAATCAAATAACATTTCTATATTTTCAGGCAAGAGGTAAATCACCAGAAGAAGTTGAAATTATATTATACCTTGACAACAAACTTGTAACCAATACCATGGAAAGAGTTGGTGTAAGTGATTTGTTTGTATTCAAAACAAATTTTGGCAATTCTGATTTCGTAGACTATACGTTTAGGGTAAAATTTTCAGATATTTCCAAAAGATTTTTTAACGATCCCCAGAATAGAAAAGTATCATTTAGAGGTAATTTGATCATGAGCAAAGTCACAAGTAATAGCTACTCGGGTAGCTACATTTTAACTTACGACATTGAGCCACAAACAAAGATCTCAAGAATAGAGAAGAGAAAGTTATGGATATACTTACCACCAGGGTATGACACCTCAAAATCCTTCTATCCAGTACTTTATATGCATGATGGGCAAAACTTATGGGATGGAGAAGTATTACCTTTCGGAGGTTGGAAAGTAAACACGATACTAGATACCCTCATCAGAAGTAACAAAGTAGAACCTGTAATAGTTGTAGGAATAGCAAATTCAGGAGAAAGGCCAAAAGAATATGTAGGTTTTTCAACACTTTATGGATTACAAACTAATGAAGATGGTATAAAGCTAATTGAAGAAAACAGTAAAAAATCTCTTGCATATATGGATTTTGTTGTAAACGAAGTTATGCCTTTCGTCGAAAAAAACTTCAGGGTTAAAAAAGGACGGGAAAACACAGGAATAGCAGGAGCAAGTTTTGGAGCAGGGGTATCCTTACATATAGCTTTTAACAATCCATCAAAGTTTGGCCTTATTGGATCATTATCTGGAGGACACTATTCTACAAACTCTCAGCAGTTTAGAGAAAAACCATATAAAGTGTTTGATTACATAATTGACAAAGAACTTCCTGAAAAACCAAACTTTAAAATATTTCTATCTTGTGGAACAACAGACATAGATGCAATTTTTTTAGTCGAAACTAGAAAAATGTACGAAAAACTGAAAGAGAAAGAATGGGTTGATGGTAAAAACCTGTACTACCTAATATCTACAAATAAAGGACATAATGAACGAACCTGGGCAGAACAATTACCAGAGATGCTCATATTCTTCTTTGGTAAATAACACTATGATATTCTTTGGTATCAACTCTACTATCGAAGCACTTAATTCAAAACATTCAAGAAACATCAAAGAAATAATAGTAGAAGACGTTAAAAGGAGTCCTAGAATCCAAAGAATTATTGAAATTTCTTCAAGATTAGGTATAAAAATACGATCCGTTAACAAAAACGTCCTAAAAAACATAGCAAAAACTTCATCCCATCAAGGAATCGCTTTCGATCTCAGGAACTTTCAATATACCGATATTGAAGAAGCTATAAAAAAAAGAAATAATATAGTATTATGCGACTCTATAACAGATCCTAACAATCTAGGTAGCATAATGAGGAACGCTATTCTCTTTGGTTTTAACACAATTGTAATAACAAAAGATAGAAGTATTGACATAACACCTACTGTTGCGAAAGTTTCATCAGGTGCATTATTTCATTTAGATATTGTCAAAATTGTAAACCTCGGAAGAACAATTGAACTACTGAAAGAAGAAGGATACTACATAATAGGACTTGACGTAAACGGACAAAAAGAAATCTCAGAACTAGTTACAAAAGGATTAGTCGGCTTGGTTTTAGGAGCAGAAGGAAAAGGATTAAGAGAACTCATAAAGAAAAAGTGTAATGCTCTATGCAGAATAGAAACAACCAATAAAATTGACTCGCTAAACGTCGCTGTAGCATCTGGAATTGCTATGTATGAATTATTCAAAAGAACAACTATCTAGAACATGTCAGGAAGAATGTTTTAGTAAGAAATATCTAAAAGCATCGGTTATTGCTTGGAAACTAGCATCTATTATATTTTCAGAAACACCTATAGTAGTGAAAGTAGTGTTATCATATTTAAACTCCGTCAAAACCCTTATTTTAGCAGCAGATCCTTCTTTTGGATTTATTATCCTAACCTTATAGTCTATAAGCATAAGATTGTTGATATTTGGATAGAATTTTACAAGACCCTTTCTTAATGCTCTATCAAGAGCATTGACAGGTCCATCCCCTTCATCTGCTGTTATTTCAAGATTATCTTTAACCCTTATTTTGACAAGTGCATCATTTATAAAGTTATCGCCATTCTTCAAAACGTTAACAGTAAAACTAACACATTCAAAAAATTCAACTCTGCTACCTATTGTATCTCTAACGAGCAATTCAAAAGATGCCTCTGAACTTTCAAAACTATACCCCTGACTTTCAAGGTTTTTAACCTTCTCCAAAACTAATTTTAACATTCCATCATCGTCCGCTATGTGTTTTAGATCTTCTATATTTTTTATTTTTGTTAATACATTACTTCTACCTGCCTGCTCTGATATAAGTATTCTTCTTACATTACCAACTAACTCTGGATCAATATGCTCATAGGTCCTAGGATCCTTTTGAACAGCATTTACATGAACCCCACCCTTATGGGCAAAAGCACTAGCTCCCACAAAAGGTTGTCTTTCGTTTGGCGGTAGATTAACTAGATCATAAACAAACATTGATATATCTCTTAACTTCTTCAATTTCTCTTTATCGACTTTATTCAATTTCTTACCCATCTTGAGTATCAAAGATGGTATTATTGAGATAAGATTAGCATTACCACATCTCTCTCCAAATCCATTTATAGTACCTTGCACCAATACTACTCCACTTTCAACGGCCTGCAGAGAATTCGCAACTCCTAACTCACTATCATTATGCGCGTGTATGCCTAAAGGTGTCTTTATAACCTCTCTAACAGATTTAATAATCTCTCTAATCTCTGAAGGCAAAGTACCTCCATTGGTATCAGCCAGAGATATATTATCAGCTCCTGCTTTTTCAGCCATCATCAAAGTCTTAAGGGCATAATCAGGGTTATCCTTAAAACCATCAAAGAAATGTTCCGCATCGTATATAACTTCTTTACCACTATCTTTTAAATACGCTATAGTGTCGTATATCATTTCTAAGTTTTGCTCAAGACTTATGTTAAAAACTTTATAAACATGTAAATCCCAAGATTTTCCAAATATAGTTACAACTGGAGTCTGCGAATTTATGAGCTCTCTTACATTAGTATCTTCTTTAACAGAATTCTTAGCATGTCTTGTACTCCCAAAAGCACATATTTTAGCATTTTTCAGTTCAAGCTTTCTAACCTCTTCAAAAAATGTTCTATCTTTCGGATTAGACGCAGGCCATCCTCCCTCTATATAATCAACACCAAAATCATCCAATACCTTCGTAAGAGTAAGCATATCCATAACAGAAAAATCAACACTCTCTCCTTGCCTACCATCTCTCATTGTCGTATCGTAGATGTATATTACCTTATCTTCCATAAGTCCTCCTAGGATATATTATTTTAAATAAAGAAAAACAAAAAGTAAAACTGAGATCTATACCCAAAATCCAAAAAATAAATTCACATCATCCTAAACGTTTGGAATAAAATTAAACCCTAAATCTGAGCAAATATTCAAATTGACATTTCAGATTTAATTAATTCTAAAACTTAACAGACAATATATTTTGGTTAGAAAAAAGTTTAATTCCACAAATAATTCAACTTAACTAGAAAAACTACCTTTGTACCTTATCAACACACTTATAAGCATCATAAAGGAATCTTTCAAAAGCAACCTAAACCTTTGGAAGGTTAATATTAAGCAAATAAGACATTATTCTTACTCCAACAATAACCCCTATACTAATCCAAACAATAAATATGAAAGGTATAGTAGAAAATTTTACAAGTAATACAAACAATACAAGTCCTAGTATACTTGCTGTTGCATATATCTCTTTTTCCAACACAAACGGTATTTCCTTCACTAAAACATCTCTAAGTATTCCACCACCTATACCTGTTATCAAACCAACTATAATAACGCCTACCTCTGGAAGATTAGAAGTCATACCTTTTTCTGCACCTATTACACTAAATACCCCCAAACCAATAGCATCAAGATAAACCAATATACTTCTATACCTCTCAACAACATTTCTAAAAACTATTACGGAAACCATTCCAAGCAGTATAAACACAGTATAGTTAAGGTCATAGAAATAGAAGGGGATTTTGTTTATAATTATATCCCTTATTGTACCACCCCCAACTGCTGTAAGAAAACTAACAACAAAAATGCCAAACAAATCCAGTTTTTTTTCAATACCCCTTATAGCACCCGTTGCAGAAAAAACAAAAGTTCCAAAAAGATCAAAAAAATACAAAGTGTTCATATTTATTTTACCTTATTTAAGTAAGACCACTTTATGTAGGAGCTTATAAACTCATCTATTTCTCCATCCAAAACTGCTGATGTATTTGATGTTTCAACTCCAGTCCTATGATCCTTTACAGAATTATACGGATGAAGTATATAACTTCTTATTTGATTACCCCATGATATATTCTTTTTTTCACCAGATACTTCTTCTTGCCTTTCCTTTATCTCTTTTTCTCTCAACTCATAAAGCTTTGACTTTAGTATCTTAAGAGCAATTTCTTTGTTTTGTAACTGAGATCTTTCACTTTGTATTGAAACAACTATACCTGTAGGAATATGGGTTATTCTTACTGCAGATTCTGTTTTGTTAACATGTTGACCACCTTTACCACTTGCTCTAAATGTTTCTATTTTCAACTCTGAAGGATCTATTACAATTTTAGTATCATCCTTTAACTCTGGTATCACATGAACAGAAGCAAAAGAAGTATGTCTCCTTTTCGAAGCATCAAACGGTGATATTCTAACAAGTCTGTGTATCCCTGTTTCTGATTTAAGATAACCAAAAGCATATTCTCCCTTGACGTATATAGTAACATCTTTTATTCCCGCCACATCATCTGGCAAAAAATCAACAACCTCAAAACTAAATCCCTTTCTTGTTAAAAACCTCACATACATCCTATAAAGCATTGAAGCCCAATCACAAGACTCAACTCCTCCGGCACCAGGATGTATGTTTAAAAAGCAATTACTATTATCAATGTCTTTATCAAAAAACTTCTCAACTTCATATTCATCAAGTTTTCTCTCAATCAACAGAATACTTTTCTCTATTTCCTTCAAAAGTGACTCATCATTCATATTATCAGCTTCCTTAGAGATATTAAGTATATCCTCAGCTTCCTTCCTTAAGTTAATCCACTTATCAACCTCTCGTTTTAAATTTGTCTGCTCTATCAAAAGATTCGAAGCTGTCTGAATATCATTTTTAGAATAAGCATCAGAGAGTAATGATGATATCTCTTCTATCCTCTCAATCTTTCTATCTATCTTCAATATCTCGATGTTCTTGTTAACTCTATCCACTACCTCCTTAGATCTTTCAATCAAACCCATATTCGGAAATTATAAATAACATCCTGAATATCATTCTACCTGAATCTTCAGTAAGAGATCAATAATAGAGTTTGGTCATAGTAATGATTGAAAGAACTACTTCTTTTACCTCTCTTATAACCTTATGTGAAAGATCAAGTAAAAGTTTCTTTGACAGAGTAATTTATATCTTTCCTGCTTGTAATCTTCTGTCTCTACTTTACAAAGCAATAAAAACTTATCCTCATCAATTCCTACTAAACTTTACTAAAAACTTCAGATCTTTTGTTGAAATTTTAAGCAAAAACTTATACAATCAAAACGTATTACAATGGATGGTTTCAAGACTCTAAAATATTTCTCATTAGGGCTATCAATAATAGTAACGTTCTTAATTTTCTACATAATACTAAACTACACTACACAACTAAATACTCTTCAATTTATTATTGTAAACGGTTTATCAATTACAACCTTGTACTTTATCTCCAACTACATATCATCTTTAATTTTCAATACTCTTCTAAATACAATAGTAAACAATAAGTGGAATGAACCTGTTTCAAGATTCCTTACATACCTAGAGCTAACAATATCGAATGATACACTAGTTGAAAATATAAAGACATATCTTGAAGCAGAAGCTGGGTTTTCCGTTATCTTAGAAGACAAAGGCAGAATAGTCTACAAAACTCATTCTAGGTTTCTAGAAGATGAAAAAATACTAAAATCAATAACTTCGATAGACAAAACAGAGGGTATAAAAATTATAACATATAACGAGATAAAAGAAAACGCACCTCGATACGAAATAGCAGTTTCCATAACAAACAATCAAACTACTATCTACATTATTTCAAAATACATTTCACTCATAAACAAAACCCTAATAACAGAAATATACAATAGATTAAGAGACTTCACAAAAAGAAGAGACATAGTCGAAAAAATGTTCGAAGTATCGGCTCTAACACATGAATGGGAATTATTATCTCAAATTCAAAAATTCTTCTTACCCGACAAACTACCACAAATAGATGGACTAGATGTAAGCGTTTTTTTCAAACCTCTTGTAAACGTAAGTGGTGACTATTATTACATACTACCTACCAAAGAAGGAAAAGAGTATTTATTTGTCATAGGTGATGTAGCAGGTAAAGGGCTTAATGCATCATTACTTATGGCAGTGATAATAAACACAATAAAAATAAATAAAGAAAACTCTTTAAAGGATATACTATACGAAGTAGATAAGGTCATAAAGGTACTGAACTTCGAAGGTAAATACACAACAATATTTCTTGGAAAGTATGATATTCACAATAATACATTTGAATTTATAAACTGTGCCATGCCAAAAGCAATACTTGTAAGAGAAAATCAAATTACAACCTTCCCATCAAATGCACCTATAGTAGGTATAATAGAGCTACCAGAGTTTGAAACTACTAAAATTGAGCTAAAGAAAGGAGATTTATTACTAATAACATCTGATGGTCTGACAGAAGCTAGAGACAAGAAAGATGTCGAATACCAAGATACAGATAGATTAAAAGAAATCTTACTAAACTCAAAAGAACTAAAATCAGGTGAAATAGTAAACAGAATTGCTAAAGATGTTGAAGAATTTATCTCCGGTACAAAACAATCTGACGATATAACATACGTTATATTAAAAAAGGAGTAGAGGTATGAGCGAATCATTAGTAGGTTACACAACTTTCATAATTCTCCAAATAATGATATGGTACCTTATTATCAAAACACCAGCTATATTAAAATTCATCAACACAAGGCTAATTTTGTTAATTGTACTCTTTTCTTCATTCATAACTCTATTTGTATCAGTATCCTGGGATACGGCCAAACTCGAGTTATTTGATATAACTAACATATCACTTCGAGTGACGTTTACCTTTATGGTCTTAGACAATCTAGCAATCTTTAGATTAATTTTAACTTTTCCAAAAGAACGCAATCTCCCAATAATTGATATACTACTGGTAATAGTAGCTATAATAGCAATATACTTTACATTCTTCACAAACTTGATATTCATAGGAGCAACACTAAAAGAAGGAGTTCTATTTAGAATTGAAGGAAAGTACTATTCTCTTTCTTCGGTATTAGCTTCTTCATTATTGATGGCATCATCAATAATAGGTATTATCAGAGCTTTCAAAATGAAAGAAAGAATACACAAACTACAAATGATCATGATAGTTATCGGCACTTCCTTATCACTACTAATAGCAGTACTAATTGCCATGATAATACCATTGGTATTTAAGACATTCAAATTCTACTATCTATCCCCATTAACGAGTTTTGTTTTAGCCGGTACTCTCATTTACGCTATAACAAGAACTAAACTCTTCAACATATCTTCAGGAATCTATAATACCGCAGCTATAATCACGCTCACAGTAATAGTTGGAACAATAGGTGGTACACTTTTCAACACATTATCAAAGCAAAACATTATATCCTCAAACATGACTCCTATAATAGAACTAATTTTATTTTCTAGTATCCTACTTGTAAGTAGATATATTGATACACTTATCAGGAAGATCCTAAAGTTTAAATCACACTATTTAGAAACACTGAGAAAAGATCTTTCATCTTTGGAACTAAACAAGTCAGAACACGAAATAGTAAATCATTTAGTCAAATCACTCAAAGAGAATATATCATCATCTAAAATAAATATCTTTATCGAAAACGAAGTAGGAATACTAGAAAACATATTTTCTGAAAACAATATTCTAAAGAACCTCGAAAAAGGTGATAAAGCATTTGATATTTTATCATCTTATAAGAATAAGAATATCTTTTTCCTATCAGAGGTAATTTCTGATCCATTCCTAAAACAACACGAAGATTTAATTCTGAACTTTTTTAAAGATCTAAATGCAGAGGTAATAATACTAGCAAAAGATGGAGAACATATTATAATGGTAATATCACTCGGTGAAAAAGAAAACGGTACACCTTATGATAACTATGACTATCAAACCCTTAATGAAATCTATATAAATTTATTCACCATCGGATATATCCTAAAAAATCAAAGAAAACAAAAGACAACAACAACAGTAAAAAGAGAAATAGAAATGAGTAAATTCATAATAGAAAACCTTGTTTCAAACATAAACAAACCCAATAGAAATATCCTAGACTTGGAATTTCTAACAAAGTCGAGTAGTGGTTTAGGTGGAGATTTTGTTGATATAATAGCACTTTCAAAAGACAAATACTTAATAGTAGTAGGAGATATATCAGGTAAAGGACTAACAGCAAGTATGTCAATGGTTGTTATAAAATCATCCATCCAAACACTTATAAGGAGAAAAATAAATTTCAAAAGTCTTGTCTCGGAACTCAATAAGATAATAAAAGAAAACTTACCTAAAGGTACTTTCTTTAGTGGAGTTTTCATGATAGTCGATATTTCTCAAAAGAGTATGTTCTTTATAAACAATGGAATACCAGTGATCTGGTATTACTCTTCAAAAAACCGTACTGTAGCACAAATACAAGGAGAAGGCAAAGTGCTAGGTTTTGTTAAGGACATATCAAAACTAATTGAAGTAAAAAAAGTATCACTTGAAAAAGGTGACATCATAGCAGTAGCAACAGACGGCTTCACAGAAGCTACATCAATAGATGGCACTCAATTTGATCTATCTGCTGTTGAAAAAATAATAAAACAAAACAGTGAAAAATACTCTAGCGAAATACTTACGAAGATATTTGATACTTGGTATGAGTTCTCAAATAGACAAATAAAAGATGACATTAGTTTACTTATTTTTAGAATGCCATAAAAAAATATATAAGGAGGTATTTTATGGAAAAGAAACTAATTATGGACATATCTGATAAGGGTAACTATTACGTAATAAAGGTCAAAGGTAGTATTAACTCCTACACTTACGATGATTTTCAAAAACAGTTATACGAAAGTATCGAAAAGAAAAGTGTTTGTATAGATTTAAGCGAGGTTGACAATTTATCTTCAGCAGGGCTTGGAACTATAATGTATGCTATTGAAAAAGCTGAAGAGAAAAATTTCAAAGTATACATTCTATCTCCTTCACCAATAGTATTAGAAGCAATAAATTCCACAGGATTCAAAAGTATGTTTAACATAATCTCCTCATTATCAGAAATAAAATGAAATACTATGTTTCTATACCTAACAAGCCAGAATCAATCTATAGCATAAGCGATATAATAAATCACATAAAGCTAAAACCTAAAACTAGAAGAAGAGTAACAATAGTACTAACTGAAATTTTTGAGAACATAAATCACCACTCAAGCGCAAAAAATATAAAGCTAAGTATAAGAAAAAGATCCAATAGAGTATCAATTTTACTCATATTTAATACAAAAAATTTCGAAGTCCTAATACAAAAAATCAAAAATCCCAGAATTTACTTCAGTAACCACGATAAAAGATATAGAGGATTAGGTGTAAGAATGTGTCATAACATATCCTCATCTATTATGTACAAATACAGTAATAGATGCGTAAAGATACTGATATTCATTGATGATTAATATTCCATTCTTATTTCAGTAGAGAATGACTTTCTTAAAACATTATCAACAAATTCAAATTCTTCTTGAATTATGTATGTTCCTTTCTCTACTAATTCATCACTGTTATCTTTCAAGTTACATACTATATTCCTAAACTCAAGAGGCTTACCTCTGGCAATTTTACCATCTTTTGTTAACTTAACATTAGCAATTTCCTTAAACTCTCTTATTATTCGCCCAGTTTTATCAGAGATAATAACTATCCTGTAAGACAAAAGATTATCTATAATCTCCCTAAAAGATGAAATAGTAACCTTATCGGTAGGAGATGTAACAATTTGTTTATCGACAACCAACTATTATGTTTCTAGGATAAGGGCTTATTATTATGTTTTTTCAAGTCTCTCAGATCGATTTTCAGCATCATCAACAGCAACAACTTTTAACTTATATATGTCATCATACATAAGGTGATCCTACTAGAGATTTACCATCCCATTCTATAGTTTTCGACACTTTAGGTAGAGATTTTGCATTTGTTATACCATATCCATAAACAACATTATCACTGTTATCAACTATCCCATAACTCCAATGCTTTATTCCTACGTTGTCAGCTACATTTATCTTTATGTTAATAAACTTATAGTCCTTACTATCTTTTAGTATCATCTTTAGGTATTAGTATTAACGATATAGTCGGAAGTACTTTACCGTTGCACCATACCAAGTTACATCAAATCCTCCTCCAAGACCTGAAAGAATTCCTAAATCTTTTGATAGCAGAGTATCATATCCTAATCCAACTCTCACTATACCATCCCAAAACGTAAGCATCCAAATATACTCAGATCCTACCTTGAAAGAAAAACCACTATCGTAAATAGAATCAAGCTGTACTGTTATAGAAATAAGGATTAAATGACAAATAGTACCCTGAACCAACCCTATATGATGTTATGTCATTTGTAGCACTTGAGTAATATGTAATATCCCACTGATCCTTGTTACCATCACTCTTTATAACAAATGTACCACCAACATTTTGTAAAATACCTCACACTCCAGTTATCATCACCTCCTAGTTCCTCTTACCGTAATTACCTCACCTCCCACATGTTCTTCACAATAACATAGGATCTTTTCTCCACTCCTACATCCATAACGTTAGCATCTACAGCAGAAGAAATTTTCCAAATAACAAGAGTATAGCTCATTGATCACCAAATCTATTATCTATTCTTCTGGCCCATAAAAAGATAAAACTGTTTCCTGTATCTCACCACTTACTAGTACATGTCCCGCACGTATTACCTCTGATACAAAAACCAAACGATACATATATGTTATTCTCATTCCACTCAGAGATTGTTGGCCTCATAGCAAAATCTTGATAGTTACTACTTGTAAGAGCAATTAAAGACACTTCCATATCCGTCGAGTAAATAATATTGCCATAAGTATCAATTTTAGTCAGAAATACCTGCGGTACCCCTTCATATCTACTATCCACCTAAACTACATAAAAGTATACATTATAGTACTCAAAATCTCTCAACTCCAAATTCCATTGATATAAAGAAGCAACATCAGGATAACCAACCTCTAAAACTCCATTAGTTAAATTCGATGAAGTACCACTCATATAAGAACCACTACAAATTCCTCAGTAAATACCAACTTCAAAAACATATCTTACCCCTGAAACCTCCCTCAGACAACAAAATTCTAATACATATTCGGTTGAGCAAGTTTCGTACCAAAATTTCTGCAAGCTAAAAGAACACTAAAAATAGACTTACAAACTAAATTACATAAAATTAATTCCAAGGAAATGTTAAATATTTTACCACAAACTCTAAAAAAATTTTACACTACCCAAAGACTGTTAACAAACATGATAAAAGATCAAACAAAAATATAACCTCTCAAAAAGGCATAAGTATTAAATATACTACAGCAAGTGTAGAAGTTATGATAGTTATAGGAACACCAACCTTCGAATACGTCCAGAAATTTATATTCGCGAATCTTTTTGACTTTTCAAGCACTATTATATTAGCAACAGAACCTATTACTGTAAGGTTACCTGCAAAGGTACTTATAACTGCTAGTAAAACCCAAACCTTATCAGGATTCACGAAATTTGATACCCAAGATTTTGCCAAAACTACATAAGGTACATTTGAAACTATATTAGAACCTATAAGCGTTAGAAACGAAAAAGAAAGATACTGTTTAAGTTCAGTATTACCGAAATATGGTGACAAAAGTGAATACATTAACTCTATAACACCACCTTTTCTAACCCCCTCAACAACCATAAAAAGTCCCGAAAAGAACAGTATTAAGGTCCAATCAACCATCTTAAGAGTCTCATCAGGTCTAAACCTACCTAACATTATTGCCAAAGATCCTATCATCATAGCAACCAAAGGAAGTTTATCGCTTCTAGAAATACCTAAGTAACTTTCTATGGGTAGAAAAAGTAGCATAACGAATAACACAAACAAAACTCCAAGTCTGTATAGTATCCTGACATAGGGTTGAGGGACTCTGTAAATAGGCAGATTGAGATCAAGTTTACTGTTACTTATATCCTTTTTAAACAAAAGCAATATAAAGAAATAGATAACAAACAAACATACGATAACCAGCGGGAAAACATAGAAAAAATATCTTGAGAATTCAAGTCCTGAACTAACTGCTATTATCATATTCTGAGGATTACCTATAAGAGTCATAGCACTACCTACATTTGAAGACATAACCAACCCAAGTAAAAACGGAACAGGATTTAAATTTGACCTTCTAGTTATTGCAATAACAAGTGGTGTCATAAGAAGACACACAGTGTCATTAACAAAAAATGCTGATAAAAAAGCAGACAAAATCATTATAACTAATAGCATAATACTAGGTACTTTAGATTTTTTTATAAACCAAATAGACGTAAATTCAAAAAATCTAGTTCTCTCAAGATAAGCAGAAAATATCATAGTACCAATCAGTAGAAATATCGTATTAGGGTCAATTGAATGAAATGCCTCCTCGAGAGTCATAACACCAAATAAAATCATAAATAAAGAGCCTACTAATACAACAGAAGTACTATCAAGATTAAATATTGTCGTTTGCCTAGCAGATATAACGACGTAAACAAAAATAAATATTAAAAGAGAAATATGAAGTTCAGACATAAGAAGAGTAATTATAAACGAAATTCACAACTAAAATTGAACAAAATTACCATAACTTAAACTCTCTTGACTTAATAGATAAAAGTTAGTATTATAAAACAAATAAGGAGGATTATATGATAAAAGTTGATGTAGAAAAGATAGATACAGGTCTATCAGAAAAAGTCAGAGAGCAAATATCATCATTGCTATTTAAGCTTCTTTCAGACGAGTTTGTGCTATATGTCAAAGCAAGGAATTATCATTGGAATGTAGTAGGTCCCCACTTTAAAGAGTTACACGAATTCTTCCAAAAAATCTACGAAGAGATATTCGAAGAGATTGACGACATAGCAGAAAGAATTAGAGCACTAGGATTAAAAGTTCCAGCATCTCTGAAAAATTTTCTTTCAGAGACAAAATTAGAAGAAAACAACGAGTTTATAACCGACAAACAAATGTTAGAGAATTTACTTAAAGATCATGAAATAATAATCAAAGACATAAGAAAATACATAGAGATTTCATCCTCAAACAAAGACGAAGCAACAACAAACTTCTTAGCAGGTATCTTAGAAAAGAAAGAAAAAATTGCCTGGATGATAAGAGCAACTCTAGAAAAGTAAATTTCTTTTACTATCCTGACTTACCTTCCCTAAAAGATCAACCACCGAAGGTAAGTTGGGAATTCTTAATCTTAAAGTAATAATGCGATCTAGCTTTACATTCCTTAGTGTAAGGTATTCAACTTATATATTAGCAATTTACTAGATGCCAATGTAACAATTTAAAAGCACTCTAAAAATCGTTGTTTACTTTATACATTTAAATTGATTATAATCAATGATACTAGAAAATAGTACTCTAAACAACAATAAATTGGAGGGTAAAAATGATAAGGTTCACAAAAGCAGAAGCATTAGGGAATGATTACATACTAATAGACCTTTTCAATAATGACTACTATAACTTAGTTGACAAGGTGAAAGAATTAGCATCCAGTCTGTGTGATAGACATTTTGGTATAGGAGGAGATGGTATTATATTCATAATTCCTAATAAAGAATACGACTGTGAAATGAGAATATTCAATGCAGACGGTAGTGAAGCAGAAATGTGTGGAAATGGAATAAGACAAGTAGCAAAATACTTCTACGAATACGTAAACAAAAAAAATAAAATTAACGTAATGACTAAGGCAGGACTTAAAACGATAGAAGTAATAGAAAGTAAAGAAACTCTCTTTAGGGTAAACATGGGTAGACCTATTTTAGAAGCAGACAAAGTACCAATCGATAAATCAATAGTAAACAAAAACAAAGTTATAAATGAAGAATTTGATTTTGGATTTGATAAATTCAAGATAAACGTTATTTCCATGGGAAACCCACACTGCGTTATATTTAAAGAAGACATATCCAACTTAGATCTAAGTGAGATAGGACCCAAAATAGAAAATCATCCTTTGTTTCCTAATAGAGTAAATGTTGAATTTGTAAAGATAATAAATAACGAAGAAATTTCAATGAGAGTCTGGGAACGCGGTAGCGGAGAAACTATGGCTTGCGGTACTGGAGCATGTGCATCAGCTGTTGCAACAATCTTAAACAATTACGTAAATTCTAGAAAACTAAGAGTCCATCTCCTCGGTGGATATTTAGATGTTGAACTCGGAGAAGACGGTAATGTATATATGACTGGTGGTGCAAACCTAGTATATAATGGCACGTTTATCAAATTTAAACTTCAATAACCCTTATACTCTGTTTTAGCAAGTCCTGCAGCACCAAGCATACCTGCATTGTTACCAAATCTAGACAAAACAATCTCAATATTCTCTCTTAGAGGCGGTAACATATTTTCAAATGCTACTTTTTTGACAGGATCAAGTAGAAAATCCCCTGCTGTTGATACTCCTCCACCTATAACAACTATTTCTGGATTCAGTATGTTAACAATAGATGCTATTCCTATTCCTATGTAAAAAAAAGCACTCTGCAATATTCCATTACAGAATTCATCTCCTTCTCTTGCTAAATCAAAAACTACCTTAGCATCTATTCTTTCATCAGAAATTGTTGAAAGCTTTGTCTGAATATCTCTTTTCTTATATGAAAGCGCATTCCTTATGATAGCAGTTGCTGAACCATATGCCTCCCAACATCCAAATTTACCACAGTTACATTGCAAACCATTTGGTACAACTACCATATGTCCAACCTCACCAGCATAATTCCTAGCTCCCCTGTATATCTTACCATCAACAACTATTCCACCACCTATACCAGTACCAATAGTTATACCAACTACATATTTTCTACCTCTAGCAACACCAAAAACTATCTCTCCTAAAGCAAAGTTATTGGCATCATTATCAACAAAAGTTGGTTTACCAAATGTTTTCCTAATCTCTTCAACTATGTTAACATTCTTTGCACCACTTATAGCAGGCATATCTTTTATAACACCTCTTTCAAAATCAACAGGACCTGGCACTCCTATACCTATAGCTTTTATCTCTTTATCAGAGATAAGGTTAGTGATAACTTTTTTTATGTTATCCAAAACTCTATTCCACCCTTGATTCGCCTCGGTAGGAATACTCAAGCTTGATACAATCTTTCCATCATCGTCAATTATACCAGCTTTTATGTTAGTTCCGCCTAAATCAACTCCTAAATACATAACATATCCTCCATTATCACTAAGCGTCATAATTCTAAATAATACCACTATCCTTATCCACTTATTTACTATCAGAAAATTTCAAAAAAATTCGAATCTACAGAAAATCACAGGTCTTCAAAAATAGAATTCGTTAAAAATACTAAAATTGTTCACAAATTAAGAAATACCATCTCCTTTGATATTACAACATCAAATTAGCAGCAAGAGTATTAATCATTCTCTAAATTCTAACTCTTATGTCTGCAGCTTAAAATCAAATTCCAAAGATAGTTTTTTATAATGTTAACCCCAACAATCAACCTCCCCTTAGTAACAAAATTATTTTCTGATCATTTTCATTCAAACTAGTAATCACTCCCGTTATTTCTACCTCAAGTACTAAATACCGTAGAAAAAAAAATACAACACCACTAAATTTAGCATTAACCGGTAACGTGTACAACTTATATACTTCATCATCAATATTCGATTCCCTTATTGATGAACCTTCCCAACAAACTCTAATCATTACCGATTGCCTCTTATATCCTATGTAGATTACCAAAACATGTATCAACAACGGTAAATATTAAATATCCTATATAGGTGTATTTATATACACTCCCATAAACTACCTCTTACTTTTGTTTTATCTTTCCAGAAATACTGTAATCTCAGAAAATCATTTATATTCTCTTGAATCCAGATACACAGCTAAGTTATATTTTTAGCATGGAAAAAGCAAACATACTAATAGGGTATTTTCTAATATACGTAGTTTTAACAGCCTATACAATCTTTAATAGTATAAAGTTAAACATAAGGACAAGGTATGGAATTAAAAGCATTATACTATCGCTTATCTTCTTGACTTTGTTAGCAATAACAATACTTGAAGAGATGAAGATTAACAGTGAGGTACTCATAAAAGCACTTTTTACAAATGTGTTTATATTCACATTGATAATTAACATTCTATTAGCAAGATATATCAGAGAAAAAAGATTTTATAAACACAGGACCATAAAAATAATAAAGTTGATTCTCTATACTTCTAACATATTCTCATTAATAACCTTCCTAGCAATAATTTCTACAAATCTTCTAGGACTTATAGACAATAATCATTTCATATTATATACAAAATTGATCTCTCTAATTAACATTCTGATAAATACCATTTCAGTGGTTTACATGAAAGTTATAAACGAAACTTCACAAATAAAAATATTTGAAGAAATTGTATTAACCCTTCCTCTAGCTGTGTCGATTCTAATTTATAGCACTCCACAATATGTATATACGTCGTTCCTACCGTTGGGTATATCTTCGATACTAAGCAGTTTAGTTTATTCAATATCTCCATTTGTAACAAATCAAAGAGATATCTTAAAGGACGCTATAAAACTTATTATTACCATGTTTGCTATATTACCTCAATTCTATTTAGCATTAACACTAATCTACGATAAACAGATACTTAAAACAGCTAACAGTATGACACCATCAGACATAGTAACTATTTTTGTAGCTCTATCATCAATACCAATATCATTGCTATTGTACAAAGTAATAAAACAAAGATCTGATAAGATAATAAAACAACTTGTAAAAAGCTTTATAAGCAACATAACTGATGAGGATATATCATCTCTGAATATCGGAATAATAATAAGCAAATTACACAACTCGATAACACAATTTCTAGGTACAAACATAATAGAACTATATACTTTCAACAACTCAAAAAAAGTCATTGACATTTTTCTAGCAATAGATGGAGATAAGGGATTTATTGACAAATTAAAAGAATATAAACTATCTGATGGAGATATAAATAACATTTTATCAAAATCTTATAAGTTTTTGGAAAAACACAACAAATCTTCGCTTGAGCTATTTACAAAATTAGATGTTGATATTATTATACCTATAACTCACCAAAATGAAATAAAGTTTATAGTTACCATAAAGACCTCTGATAACTTTTCACTGAACGAGCCAATAGACATATTTATATCTGAAGTATTTTATATATTGCTACTCGAAACACAAACTATAATAACAAAGGAACTATCAAAATTTCCTCAAAACAATGTAGTTTTGTTAATAAAAAATCCTGACATAAGACAGGAGATAACAACTTCTCTTATAATGTCAAATTTTAACATATTCAGCGCCAACACGTATCAAGAAGTTATGACATTGATAAACAAAACAAATGTCGAAATGCTAATATGCGACAACGAAGCAGATAACATGTCAGGAATAAACTTGATAAGAAACATAAAATCTAACCCCCTTAACTCGCATATATTTTCAGTACTAGGATTTTATGAAACAGCAGAAGAAACTTCGAGAGAATTTCTAGAATCACTAGCGGATGTTCAAATCCTTCTTAAGGATGACTTTTTACACATAAATAACACAGTATCATATTTAACGCAGATACTAATGAGTAAGAAGAAACTTGAAACAACATTCAAAAACATAACAACTCTAGAATCATATTCAACCATTTTGTTAAATAAAATACTAGGGTACAAAACAACTTCATTTGATGAAATAGAAATGGATATAATATCGAAGATACTTCTACAATCCAGTGTAAATCTACCTTCATTCTTGCTATTAGGGAAATTAAATAGTACACTAATAAATTCAAAACTGTTTGCTATAATTCAAGAAAAACAAATACTATATATCGATACAATAAACATTCCTATCAACTTCTATTCGAGGAAGAAAATCAACAAAACCAAGGTAATATGGGCAGATCACACAGAAGAAGGTATATCACCTCAAGAATTTTCAAAGTTCTTTTCAAATGAAGTAACAAGTGTTATTAATCCTATTTACAACTTTCTAGCAATCCACTCTGAGAACTACCTAATTATAGGTTTCAACTATTCATCAAAGGTATCACACTGGGATATTAACATGCTTGAATCTATAATAGTTAATTATTTACTTATGAAAACAATATTCGAAGAAGTAAAAGAAGTAGATAATGCTTTTATTTACACTATGCAGTCACTAGCAAGAGCAGCAGAAGAAATGGATGAAGAAACAGGAGTACACATATACAGAGTAGGAGAATATTCAAAACTAATAGCAAGTTTTCTAGGATTCAGTAATGAATTTTGTAATTCAATATATTACGCATCACAAATGCATGATATAGGAAAACTTAAAATACCTAGGGAAATACTTAGAAAACCAGGTACACTAACATCAGAAGAGTTTGAAATAATGAAAGAACACACAATAGCAGGAGCAATAATATTAGGAGACCATCCAAAACTAAGTATGGCTAGAGAAATAGCACTATCACATCACGAGAAGTGGGATAGTAGTGGATATCCTTATGGATTAAAAGAGAATCAAATTCCAGTAAGTGCTAGAATAGTAGCAATAGCAGATATCTATGACGCTTTGAGGTCTCCAAGGATATACAAACCAGAATTACCTCACGACAAAGTTGTAAGGATAATAACCGAAGGAGATGGTAGAACCAAACCACAACATTTCGATCCAGATATACTACAAGCATTTAAAGAATTAAACACAAAATTCGAAGAAATATACGAAAAGTATAGAGAGCAGCAGCAATAAGTAAAATTTATTTCTGTTCCTTGAGTTTCCTTATTTCTTCCGAGGTAAAATCCGAAAGCTTATCATACGCCTCTATTATCCTGTCTCTATCAATCAACTCTCTCCTAGCCATTTCTTCAACTATTTCGTGAGCTCTCGTTATCTCTTTTAGTTGTATTATTTCCTGTCTAGCAAGCTCTTCTACTATCTCATGAGCCTGAATTATTCTATCCCTATCAATAAGCTCTTTTCTTGCCATATCTTCAACTATCTCATAAGCTTTGGTAATTTTATCTCTTTCTATAAGTTCTTGCCTAGCAAGTTCTTCAACAACTTCGTATGCTTTTATTGTTTTATCCATTTCTATCTTTTCTTTTCTATCAAGCTCTTGTACACTATCATAAGCTTTAAACAATTTATCGAAAAACTCCCTGTTCCTTGAGATATAACCTTGAAGACTTTCATAAGCAGATAGGATACTATATAACTCTACAAACTGTTTTCTTTTAACCTCATCGAGTATTTCATAAGCTCTCAAAATATTATCCATTTCTAACTTTTCTTTTCTCATGACTTCTTCAATTATTTCATGAGCTTCTATTATTTTCAGAGCAGTTGGTAAATCCATAGCACCTACCTTAGGTACAGCAAGATACCATTTCTCAGAAATTAATCTTTTAGCTACATCTCTTAAATCTTTCTCATTTGACTTATCAACTAATCCCATACCAACTATCATATCTACAAAGGTATTAAAAAGATATTCAGTTGTTTTCATCATAGATTCTCTCTCAATTCTAGCGAAATCTTCAAGACTTTCATATGCTTTTAATATATTATCAGTTTCTTTTCTTTCTTCCTCCGCTAGATGAATTACACCATCTTTAGCCTCAGATTCCTTTCTTAGAGACATCATCTCTTCTCTAGCTAAATTCTCTGCTATTTCAAAAGCTTGTATTATTTTATCTCTTTCTTTAATATCTTTAGCCATCATATCAGAAACTACTTCCATAGCCTTTATGACTTTTTCTTTATCAAGAAGTTCTTTTCTTGCAAGTTCTTCGACTATCTCTCTTGCTATAAGCTCTTTTCTAGCTTGTTTAAGTTCGTCAGCAGTCATTTCAAGTATTCTCTCTTCAGCCTCAATTATATCATCCTTCTCTCTGAGTTCAGACTGTGTCAATAGCTGAACTTTTTCCTGTGCATCAATAGTTTTGTAAGCATCTATAAGTTCATTTCTACTTATTTCAGAAACCGCTTCATAAGCTTTTATTATCTTTTCAAGCTCTTTAATCAACCTATCTTTTTCCTCTAACTTCTTTCTAAGAGTCTCTAAAGATTCTTCTCCCTTTTTCATGTACCCCCCCTACCCTAAAATAACTCTAACGGTTTATTAACATCCTTCTTGAGAAAGGTATGAAATCTATTACTCGCTGCCTCGAAGAGATATTTCCTTAGTTTGCTTATGTCTTTTATACCTCTACCAGCAACACAGAAGAAAATCGTATCACCATGCTTAACTTTACCCCATTTAAAAAGAGCATTAAGATCATTTATCTGTTCACCACCATGAAAAACCATAACTTTAAGATGAGGATACTTAACATTGTAAGACTCAATAACATTCTTCCAAGCTTCAACATTACCATTATGGAAAAGCTCGTTTGTCACTTCAACACCATATTTAGGAGTAATTTGAAATGAATCATCGCTTAATTCCTCTTCCTTTTTTTCAACTTTTTTAATCTCTAAATCCTTCGTTTTTAGCACCTTATCCTCATCTCCTATATCAACACCATTTAGTAATTTTATTAAAAGAGATATAGCTTTATCTTCAACCTCGCTAGTTTCATTTTTGTCTCTACCTATATATTTAGCATATATAACAACCAAAAAATTCTTCACCAAGAATCCCACCTTATTGAAATGTTTAATGGATTTAGGATTAATAGCCATACAACCTACAGCTGGATTATGATATATAATAACCATATCCACTTTATCCCATGAAGATACTCTTGCTACAATCTCATTAAAACTATCAAGAGATCTAGAAAGGTTATAAGACTTATATCTATATCCAAACTTCTGAACCAAAATAGCATAAGATATAGGTATTATTTGTATAGGCTCAATTTCACCAGAATCTAAATAGTAATTCATTTGATCAGCAGGATTTTGACCAGACTCTATAGCATTTTTAACACCACTAGTTTTGTAAAAATGTCTTATTGACGTATTAAAGCCCTCTATAGTACCTAAAGAAAACAAATACCTATTAGTCATATTCAAAACCCCTTCTCATTATTAATGATACATTAATTGTATTTCTTTGTCAAGAAAATTTGACAATATACTCGTAAAATCTACAACCTTCCGACAAAAGACAAATATTACACCTCACCTTTGACTTAGTACAAAAATTCTTACCAATTTCTACAAAACCTGCGTGTATAACCTTGTAAACACACGTTAAAATACAAACTAATTCACCTAAAAGTAACCCACCATAATCACAATAGAAAGTGAAAGTATTATTTTTATTATTAAAACACTTGCTAATCCTTCTAAACCAAACAAAGTCAGAAACAATAACTTTCTCAACTTCTAGCTTAAAAAAATCATAATCTTTGATCTTACAAAAGTTCTTACCAAGAAATCTGTTTGTAACTCTAATAGTATAGTTATCCACAACAAAAGAAGGTAAGTCAAAAGAATAAAGTATAATACTATCCGCTGTTTCCTTACCTATACCCTTTATACTAATAAGTTCTCTCCTAAATTGATCAACCACATTAAACACTTCTTTCATAGAAGCACTCTTAAAAACTCTAGAAAACAAACTCTTCTTGAGTTTAGAGTAACCTCCTGTTAATTCCATATATTCTAAAACCGAAAGTATAGTACTAGCTTTGCTTCTGTAAAAACCAGATGGCTTTATCAATTCTTCCAAAACTTCAATCTTGATTCCCTTCAACGCATCTAAACTTGTTAAACATAGGTATTCTTTTATGTTATTCAGAGACTTCAATACATTACTCCATTTAGTATTCTGAGCAAGAATTGAAGAGATTACTATCTCACTTTTGTCAGAATAATACGGCCACCAGTTTGTACAGTTCCTATAATATTTTGATATTCTAAAAATAAGGTTAAATAATGACACTTAATGAAGTTTAGAAAAAACTTAATTCAGTTTTCAATTCTTACTAGAAAAGATTATCAACTACCAGTTTAACTTTGCTCTTAGAACATCAAAAAAGTTTCTTGATTGATTCAAGACCAATTTAGCATAAAAATCACACTTACTAACGTCTATTTCAACATCTTCGTATATATCAATATATTCCTGTCCATCAATAACTATTACAGGCGATGGTTCCTGGTGTTTTATCTTTAGATTGACAACGCTATTACTATCAAGTACTATTGATCTTGCCGATAGTGTATGGGGACATATAGGAGTTATAACAATATTTTCTAGGCTTGGCATTACTATAGGTCCAAAAGCAGATAGCGAATAAGCAGTTGATCCTGTAGGTGTAGAAACAATAATTCCATCTGCTCTATATCTGTTCAAAAATTCTCCATTCACAAAAACATCTATATCAAGCAACCTATGGAATTTACCCCTTGAAACAACAATCTCGTTGAGAGCATTATTGACATATTTCCCCCCACTTATAAACTTAGCAAAAACTTTTAACATCATCCTATTCTCAACTTCAAACTCACCTTTTACTATCATCTCAACAACTTTAGGTATCTCAATTTCAGAAAATTGCATAAGGAATCCTAACTTACCTACATCTAGTCCTATTATTGGTACATCAAATTTAGCAAAAAGTCTAGCAGAGTAAAGTATAGTTCCATCTCCACCAACACTTATAACATAATCTGGCTTCTTAATATCCCAGTACTGCTTTAAGTTAGCGGAGTAATTAGAAAAATCCGATTTGATTAGGAAAAAATCTATGTTTTGTTTGTATAAAGAATCCTTAAGTGCATCTAAAACTTTCTTTACTTCCTCTTTTACTGGGTTATAAACTATTGCAACAAAATGGAACATTATCTCTTTGAGTACTGTTTCGACTTTCTAGCCTTGACTTTACCATACTTCTTTCTTTCAACTGCTCTTGGATCTCTCCTAACAAGATTTAACTCTCTCAAAGTTGGCCTAAGTGTCTGAGGATCATACTTCGACAAAGCAAGAGATATACCATGTCTAATAGCTTGCGCCTGAGATGAAATACCACCACCTGAAATATTTATATAAACATCAAATTTACCAAGCGTGTTAGTAACTTTGAAAGGTTCCAAAACAGTATCTATATGCTCACTTATACCTCTAAAGTAATCCTTAACATCTAAACCGTTTATAGATACATTTCCCTTACCTCCTGGTTTAAGAAATACCCTTGCTACAGAAGTTTTTCTAGCACCTCTCGCAACTACAACTTTACTCGCCATAATCCACCTCTCTACACTTTATACTCAATAGCCCCAGATGGGATCTTAGCATTTTCATCTTTAAAAACTATAAGCCTTCTTAGCCTATGTTTTCTAAGTCTATTCTTGGGTAACATTCCTCTAACTACTCTCTCAAAAACAAATCTAGGATTTTTTTCAATTGCTTCCTTGAAATGTATATGCTTTAACCCACCTGGATATCCAGAATGCCAGAAGAAAACTTTATAATCCATCTTTTTACCTGTCATTATAGCCTTTGAAGCATTTTTTACTATAACATAGTCTCCATTGTCAATATGTGGAGTATAATCAACCTTATGCTTACCCATAAGAAGTCTAGCAATTATAACTCCAAGCCTTCCTAAAGGTTTACCAGCTGCATCTATTACATAATACTTCCTATTAACTTGGCTACTTTTTATCATTATAGTTTCCATAATCAAACCCTCATTTCACATAATTATAAACTCAAAACAATAACTATTTCAAACTCAAAGAAATCCGAAGCTTGCTAAAGAGCTTAGTAAAAATTAACGATAAAAGAAGTAACTATCAAAAAACCATAAATCATTTTATCAAAAGCTCTCTATTTAGCCCTTGACTTAATATTAAAACATTAAGATTTTATCCTGATCACTATCTAGCAATTTGAGAATATCTGAGATCTTAATAAAAAACATGAGAATGAAGAGTATGAGTATGCTAAGGTGTAGTTTAAGGTTATGAAGTTTTTGTTTTTAAGTATAGCATTCAAATGTAATGAATAACATCTTGAAGAAAAAACCATAAGTTTGTAGATTTATACTATGAATACTAAATTGAAGTATGTATTTGGTCCAATACCCTCAAGGAGACTAGGAATGTCCCTAGGAGTAGATTTGGTACCACATAAGATATGTAACTACGATTGTGTATTCTGCGAAGTTGGAATAACTAAAAGAACAGTCACCGTTAGAAAAGAATACGTTAAAAAAGAAACAATAATAAATGAACTTAAGGTATTTTTTGATAACTTTGTAGGGAAGATAGATCACATAACTCTAACAGGGGCAGGAGAAACAACTCTCAATTCAAAACTCTCCGAGATAATAGCAGAGATAAAATCCACATTCAAATATCCAATAGCAGTATTAACCCACTCAGGTAATATATATGAAGAAGAAGTTAGAAAAGGGCTTAGTTTTGCTGATGTTGTATGTCCCTCCCTGGATGCCGCAAGTCAAGAAATATTCGAGAAAATCAACAGACCTGACAAAACAATAAAAATTCAAAATGTTATAGAAGGATTAATAAAGTTTAGAGAAGAATTTAAAGGCAAGATTCTACTTGAAATACTATTAGTCAAAGGTATAAACGACACAGAAGATGAATTGCAAAAAATAGGTAAAACCTGTAGCCTTATAAGACCAGATATGGTTCAAATAAACACTGTAGACAGACCTGGAGCATATTCTTCAGCAATACCACTATCTTCTGAAGAATTACAAAAAGCAAAACAAATAATATCATCTTTCTATCCTAAAGTTGAAGTATTAAGTAGACACTACTCCAATCCAGAACCCATAAAAAAGTCAGAAGAAGAGATATCAGAAGATATTCTGAGTATACTAAAAAGAAGACCACTAACAGTACTAGATATAGTAATTTCGGAAGGTATCGAATTTTTCAAAGCGAAAGAAATAGTAAACAAACTTCTCAACCAAAATAAAATAGAAGAAGTAATATTAAACGGAAACAGGTTTTACAAATTGCCTACTAGAACATTTACCAACTAAACTCACTACTATTTCATAATCACGAAAGTTTATATTTGTAAGATTTATTTGATGTAACTAACTTATATATTCATAATCTCCTTGCTTATTGACTTTAAAAAGTCAACTAGTTTATCATATCATATCATTGAAGGTTTGTAAACTTCATAGAAGTAACTCCACCTAACTATAATGAAATGTATAAAAGGAGATTTTTATGGAAAGAATAGTAAAAGACAAAATAATATCAACTTTTATAGAAGTTGATCCTGAAAGATGTAAAGGATGTATGTTGTGTGTATATGAATGCCCTGAAAATGTGATAGACACAAGTGGTAAGTTTAATTCAAAAGGTTGGATATACGTCGAACCAACATTCAACGAAAAATGCACCGGATGCAAAAAGTGCGCATCTGTTTGTCCTGATTTAGCAATAAAAGTTTATATGGGACAAGAACTCATAGCAGGTCCTTCATCATAACTAGGAGGTATATATGAAACAATTTTTGAAGGGAAATGATGCACTATCTGAAGCAGCAATAATAGCTGGGTGTAGACATTACTTTGGATATCCAATAACTCCCCAAAATGAAATAACAGCATATATGGCTAAAAGGATGCCTGAAGTCGGAGGTGTTTTTGTCCAAGCAGAGAGTGAAACTGCTGCTATAAACATGGTTTTTGGAGCAGCGGCAACAGGAGTTAGAGTTATGACTACTACATCATCGCCTGGTTTTAGCCTTATGCAAGAAGGCATGTCCTACTTAGCAGCAGGACATTTACCTTGCGTTGTCGCAAATATAATGAGAGGAGGCCCTGGCCTAGGTAACATAGCAGGTGCTCAAGGAGACTACTTTCAAGCAGTCAAAGGGGGAGGACATGGTGACTATAAACTAATAGTTTTGACCCCTGCATATGTTCAAGAAATGATAGACTTTACTATCCTTGGTTTTGATCTTGCAGATAAATACCTTATCCCTGTCCTAATACTAGTTGACGGAATAGTAGGACAAATGGTAGAACCAGCAGAGTTTCCACAAAACTACACACCAAAAACCTATGAAAAACCTTGGGCTCTAACAGGTGCAAAAGGAAGACCTAAAAATGTAATTAGGACACTATGGTTAGATGATAATGGAGTTGAACTAAACAACATAAAACTACAACAAAAATATTCCAAGATAAAATCAGAATTCGTAATGTACGAAGAATACATGATTGAAGATGCTGAGGTTATATTAGTAGCCTATGGAACCCCAGCAAGAATTTGTAAAGCGATAACCAAAAAGATGAGAAAAGAAGGCTATAAAATAGGAACATTCAGAATTCAAAGCGCATTTCCATTTCCAGAGTACAGACTTATGGAACTAGCATTACAAAAGCACTTAAAAGGATTCTTAGTAGTAGAGATGAGTGCAGGACAAATGGTAGAAGATGTGAGATTATCAGTCAAAGATTATAAACCTGTAAATTTTTACGGAAGAATGGGAGGTATGTTACCTGAAGAAAAAAGGATAGCAGAAAATATTTTTGAATTATTAACATCAAAAGTATAGGAGGTAATCTATGGAACTAAAACTTATTTTTGATAAACCAAAAACAATGACTGATGCTAAAACTCATTATTGTCCAGGATGTGGTCATGGTGTAATACATAGGATTTTAGCAGAAGTTATAGATGAACTAGGTATTAGAGAAAGAACTGTAGGTATAGCACCTGTCGGATGTGCTGTAAATGCTTATGAATACTGGGATATAGATATGTGCGAAGCAGCGCACGGTAGAGTCGGAGCAGTAGCAACAGGTATAAAAAGATCCAGACCCGAATTAATAGTATTCGGATACCAAGGAGACGGAGATCTAGCAGCAATAGGATTAGCCGAAACATTACATGCTGCAAATAGAGGTGAAAATATAACAATAATATTCGTAAACAACGCAACTTACGGAATGACAGGCGGACAAACCGCACCAACAACTCTACCAGGGCAGATTACAAGAACATCACCAAATGGTAGAGATCCTTCTAAAGAAGGATATCCTATGAGAATTTCAGAAATCATAGCAATGCTAGAAGCACCTGTTTACGTCGAAAGAACAGCGGTAGTTTCGACAGAAACCATAGCTAAAACTAAACAAGCTATAAAAAAAGCATTCAAACTACAAATAGAAAACAAAGGATATACTTTCGTAGAAGTCCTGAGTGGATGCCCTAATGAATGGCATGTAAACCCTGTTGAAGCAAATAAATGGATAGAAACAGAAATGACAAAGTACTTCCCTCTTGGAAACTTCAAAGACAAATATCCATCCATAAGATAATCTAATTATATATTCACATATAACAAAAAATCTCAAAATTACCTCATTTTTGTAAAGTATTTAAGAAGCATTGTTAACAAGATATAATTCCTAGATGTACAATATTCGCTTAATCTTAGATTTATAACTTGTAATCATCTCTCTAATTATTTATATTTAACTTAATGATAAGAGGTATAATTATGTTTGTCAAAAAATATTCCAAGGCAGTAGTAGTATCAATAGTTATACTAGTTTTGTTTACAATACTGTTTCTATCCTATTCTCAGATATTCGGTGATAGAGGATTATTTTCTTCTCCAACTTCTAGAGATGATGATTACTATTACTACCTTGAGATATTTAATTCAGTCTATAACCTTATAAAAGAAGGATATGTAGACGGTGACAAAGTTGACGCAAAAAAGCTATTTCACGGAGCTATAAAAGGAATGCTTGAGAGTTTGGGAGATCCTCACACAGCTTTTTTGAGTATAGATGATTTTAAAGAACTAACAGTAGAAACTAGTGGTAAGTTTGGTGGCCTTGGAATACATATATCATCGAAAGATGGCTACATATACATAATATCACCAATTGAAGATACTCCAGCATTTAGAGAAGGTATTAAACCTGGAGATTACATAATCTCTATAAATGGAGAAAGTACCAAAGGAATGAGCGTAGAAAGAGCAGTTAAATTGCTACGAGGAACTCCTGGTACAAAGGTCACTATAACGATAAAAAGAAATGATGAAATATTTGAGAAAACTTTAACAAGAGAAATCATAAATATACCAACTATAAGATGGGGATGGATATCAAAAGAAGATGGTATAGCGTTTATTAGAATACTTCAGTTTTCTGCCACTACTTATGACTCATTCATAAGTGCAATAGAGAAAATAAGAAAAGAAGGCATTAAACTTAATGGAATAATATTTGACCTAAGATACAACCCCGGTGGATTACTAGATGAAGTTATAAAGATGCTTGATGTACTTATACCTGAAGGGCTTATACTTGAAACAAAAGGTAGAATACCCAGCAGTGATTCAAAAAATTATGCTTCAGGGCGAAAACCTATAATACCCATAGATGTTCCAATGGTCGTCATAGTAAATGAAGGATCAGCTTCAGCTTCAGAAATATTTGCCGGAGTACTGCAAGACACTCATAGAGCAGTAGTAGTAGGAAATAAAACTTTCGGTAAAGGATCAGTACAAACTATAAGACAGTTACCCGATGGTACAGGACTTAGAATAACAATAGCAAGGTATTACTTACCATCAGGTAGAACACCAGATAAGGAGGGAATAAAACCAGACATTGAAATAGAAGCAATCAAATTATCGAAAGAGTTGGAAGATCTCATATCAAGAATCGAGAAAGAAGGATACATCAAGGAATACATGAAAAATAAAATCGAACTCAAAGAAGAAGATATAAATAACATAGACAAAATACTCAAGGGAAATGGAATAACTCTTGATAAGAAAATAATAAGAATTCTTGCGAAGAGAGAAATACCATCTATACAAACCTTTGACATAGAAGATGATTATGTAAAGAAATCAATAGAAGTACTGAAAAACTATAGTAAATACAGTAAACCCATAGTATTCTACGACAAATAAGAGCAAGATAAAAATCTATAAACCGTGTAGATTGTGCAAAAGCTATAGATTTGAACTACTCTTAACAAAAAGAGAACTAACAGAACTATTTGTATGTATTCTTGCAATTGCTTCGGCAAAAAGTTTATAAACACTTAGAACTTTTATTTTCGGCAACATTTTTTCTTCTGGTATAGGAATAGTATCAGTAACTACGATCTCATCTATAGCATCATCAGATAACTTTTCTTTAGCATTGCTCGAAAGTACAGGATGTGTAGCCATCACAATTACTTTCTTAGCTCCTTCTTCTTTAAGTTTTTTTGCTGCTTTTGATATGGTACCTCCCGTGTCAATAATATCATCAATCAAAACAGCATTTTTGCCATTTACATCACCAACTAAATTCATTACCTCAGCTACATTATATCCAGTTCTTCTTTTATCAATAATTGCTATATTCAAGTCAAGAAAAGATGCTAAATATCTAGCTCTTTTGACCCCACCAGTATCAGGAGATACAACAACAAAATCACTCAAACTTTCATAACTATCTTTCAAATAATCAATGAAAACTGGAAAAGCATAAAGATGATCAACAGGTATATCAAAAAAACCCTGGATCTGATCTGCGTGTAAATCCATAGTTAACACTCTGTTAGCTCCGGCAGTTGTTATAAGGTTAGCAACCAATTTAGCTGTAATCGGGACTCTAGGTTCAGCTTTTCTGTCTTGTCTAGCATACCCGAAATAAGGTATAACAGCAGTAATTCTTTCAGCAGATGCTCTCTTTATAGCATCTATCATTATAAGAAGTTCCATTAAGTTTTGATTAGAAGGATTACAAGTTGATTGAACAACAAAAATATCACTACCTCTTATACTTTCCTCTATCTTAACTATTATCTCTCCATCAGCAAATTCACTAATAGTGCATTTACCAAGTTCAAGTCCTAGATAATCTGCTATTCTCCTAGCTAATCGAACATTTGATCTACCACTTAACAATACAACATCACTCATATTCATACTACTACAACTATTATAAAAGTACCACAACTAGGTTATAAAGTTTTAAACTTAGAAGTGTTTTATAGTTTTATCTTTAGTCTTCTGATCAAAAAATCTAAACCATAATGATAAACAAACTAAGCAAATCTCTTTCTATTGAAGTATTCAAATATTGTAGGTATAACAAACAAAGTAAAAATAGTACCCATAGTCAAACCCACTGCTATAACTTGTCCAAGTGGTTGAAAAATCTCTGAACTAGCACCTATACCAAGTGCTAATGGCAAAACTCCAAAAACCGTAGTTAATGTAGTCATAAGTATAGGCCTAAATCTCCTTTTAGCCCCATCAATAACTGCATCTCTTAAGCGGTATCCTTTATCCAACAACTGATTCATATAGTCAACCATAACTATACCATTATTAACGATTATACCAAGAAGCAATACTACTCCTATGCCAGATATGACATTTATCTTAAGCCCAAGAATAAAGAAACCTATCAAAACAGCGAAAATACCATAAGGAATTGTAAAGAGTATTATAAAAGGATCTTTGAAAGACCTAAACAGTATAACCATTACAGAATACACCAAAGTAAACGCAAGTATAAACACAAGTATCAAGTCCCTAAAAGTATCTTGCAAATCTCTAAAACTTCCACCATATTCAATTACAACATCAGGTGGAATATATACTTCTTTCTTAATAACCTCAGCGAGATTTTCAACAAGTTTACTTTGAGCAACACCAAAACCAACTACTGATAGAGAAACTTGTCTACTGTTGTTTTCTCTCATTATCATTCTTGGAGATGTTATTTTCTTAACTTCAATAAGATCAACCAATGGTACTACTCCCGTTGGAGTAGGAATATACTTAAACAAAACATTTTCTAAAAATCTTCTCTCATCCTCTCTCAACTTAACAACTACTTGATACTGTTTACCTTCAACTCTATAGAAGGTAGGAATAGCTCCTGAAAAACTAGTCCTTATAATATTACCAAGTATTCCACTTGAAACTCCATAAAAACCTAACTTATTCCTATCAAAAAGTATAGAATATTCTTCTGATTCATCATCAAAAGAAGAGTTAATTTCCTGTATCCCTTCAACTTTTGTAGCAACTTCTTTTATTCTCTTTGATATTTCTTCAAGTTCTAGTAGATTCTCTCCAAAAAGTTTAACATCAACATTAGCACCTCCACCTTCAGCAAAACCAACTCCATTAACGACATTTACTCTATATCTACCAGGTATTGTTGAAATAAATTTCCTCAACTGAGATGCAAACTCTTCAGAAGATATGTTTCTCTGCTCTTTAGGCTTGAGTTTTATAAACATATTTATAGTATTTTCATTACCTCTACCGACCAAAAAACCCAGATTACCAGTACCAACACTAGCAATAACATAGTAAAAATAATCAACATTCTGGTTACTCAGAAGATACTCACTAATTTTCTCAGCATAAGATGAAGTTATATCTTTATATGTCCCTGTTGGTAAATCAATTCTAACATTTAAATTTCCTGTATCAACAATTGGTAAAAACTCCTTTCCTACAAATACAAAAGAAACAAATCCCAAAATAATAAACACAACTGTAAAAACAAGAGTGGTCTTTTTTAGATTCAAAAAAGCGTTTAAGCTTTTTTCATAAATACCATCTCTAACCCTATCTATAAAGTTAGAAAACCAAGATAGATAGTAATTTGACTGGATCTTTGCATCCAGTTCTTCAATTACATACCAATACCTTGAAGCAAGAGGTGGAACTATAAATATAGCAACAAAAAGAGAAGAAAAAACAGATATACTAACGGTTAATGCCAAATCTCTAAATAGCTGCCCTGCGATACCTTGAGCAAACACAACAGGAACAAACACTACAACAGTGGTTATTGTGGATGCTAGTATAGCAGTACCAACTTCTTTGGTACCCTCAAAGGTCGCATCCACCAACCTCTTACCTTGTCGTAGCTTTAGATATATGCTTTCAAGCACAACTATTGAATTATCAACCATTAATCCAACACCCAAAGCCAATCCTGTCAAAGAAACAACATTAAGCGATATGTCTAAAAAGTACATGAATACAAACGTTATTATAAGAGAGAATGGTATTGCGATACCTATAAGTATAGTTTCTTTTAATCTAACCAAAAATATAAAAACTATTATAATAGCTAGTAGTGCACCATTTATAGCATTATTTCTGACGTTATTTATTGAGAAAACAATAAATTCACCTTGATCATTTATGATATTAAACTTAAGATTAGGATATAGTCTTTTTATTTCCTCTAATTTCTTCTTGACTGCTTCTGAAACAACAACAGTACTACTACCTGATTTTTTATTAATCGACAAAACAATTCCATCCTGTCCATTAATCTTGACTATAGGGGCATCAACCCTATCCTCTTTAAATGAAACATTAGCAACATCTTTGATCTTAACTACATACCTACCTCTATTAGCAACTATTGTATTCTCTATATCTTGAATACTATTAAATTCACTACTAAACCTCAAATTAACTTTCTTGTATCCATCTATCACAAACCCTGCCGGGAAATTTTGATTCTCACCCGCTATGGCTCGAACAACATCAGAAGGAGACAGTAAAAAACCATTCAATCTTTTACTATCAAGTTCAACAAAAACTTTTTTATCATAACCTCCCTCTATAGAAACACTAGCAACACCATCAACCTGATATATTCTCTTCGAAATATTATTATCAACTAATTCCTTAAGAGCAGATAAATCATCAATACCAGTGATACCAATACTCAATATAGGGAGACTACTAGGATCAAACTTAAATATCTGGGGTTTACCTACACCATCGGGTAGCAACCTAAAAACAAGATCCATCCTCTCTCTAACATCATTTGCAACAAGATCTATATTAACACCATAATCGAATTGAACTACAAAAAAAGCAAATCCTTCAAAACATCTAGTTATAACATTCCTAACTCCACTTATCGTTAGAAATTGTCCTTCTATAATCCTAGCAATATTCTTCTCAACATCTTCAGGAGATGCACCACTGTAATCTATCCTAACGGCAACAACTGGAACTTCAATTTCTGGAAATAAATCAACAGGTAATCTAGTCAAAGCTACAAATCCCAAAACTAAAACTGCTACAAATATAACAATAACTGCAGGAATATTATCCAAAAGCCCTTTCAAAAGTCCCCACATAACTTTTCTCCTTACCATTCAGCTTAATGACTGAACGGTCAGTTTATAAATTTACAAAAATTACATAAACAGTCAAGACTTCTAAATAATTACACAAACTTTATCATCAAAACTTAATTCCACCTATTCACTTCAAAAACCCTCCTAAAAGTTAATACCAGCTCTAAATCAACCATAAAAATCACCAATCTTATTCAGCCTTATCTAATCTCTACAAAGTAATTTTTTTACCAAAAAGATACAAACTTAAGCTAAGAATTTCTTAAGCGCAAACTATTAAAATTTATCTCCAACTAAAATCCATTGATTAAATTTACTAAAACATATAATGTGCTAAATATCTTTAGCTTCATTTTATCTTCAAAAATTAAGCAACTTTTACTCTGATTTATATATAACATCCAGAATCTTCATGTCTTCATAATTAGTTATCTTTAAATTAGTAGTTTCACCTTTGATCAATTTGATTTTTGTCAATCCTGTATACAAGACTACTGAACTATCATCAGGAAAATCTATGATATCATCCTTAAACTTTTTATATGCTTCAAATATTATTTCGTATTTAAAACACTGAGGAGTCTGAACTCTGAGTATCTTATTTCTATCAAGCACAGATTTAACAAATCCATCTTCTGCTTCAACAAGCGTATCAGTAGAACTTATGACAGGTATTACCGCACCTGTTTCTTCAACATTTTCAAGAAGATTATTTATAAGATACTGACTAAAAAGTGGTCTTGCTGAATCGTGTATCAGAATATAAGAATCTTTATGCTTAACACTAAAAACACCACTCTTTGAAGATATACTCCTAGTAGATCCTCCAATAGCTATACCACTAAACTTTTTAAATCTAACACCTATTTCTTTAACAATGTGCGTATAATCGCTATGAGATACAACAATTATCTCATCAACAAAGTTATTATACTCAAATTGCTGTAGCGAGTACTCAATAATTTTTCTACCTCGGAATTCTACAAACTGTTTTGGTAGTGGATGTCCAAACCTTTCTCCCTTACCACTAGCAAGAACTATGGCCACAACTTTTCTTGAATTATACATTTAAACATATTCTGAAAGTTTTTTAATTCTCTTAAGCATATTTGGATGTGTTGTAAACAACTCCATAATTTTCTCTGTCGCCGAGATCCTTACTCTACTTACTCTGAGTTGCTCCAATTCTGACCTATCAATCTTAAAGTTACGATTCGTATCAAGCTGTGCCAATTCCATTATTTCATTTTCAGCAGAATTTGGATCGTTTAGAAAGAACGCCTTAATTCCTGAAACTTGTGCTCTTTCTTCCTCTGAAGTAGTTGCAGAAGAATAAACTAACTTATATAAAGCACTCGCTAAATGCTCTGGTGGATTACCTAATTTAACAGAACCATAGTCTGCCAAATACTCTCTTATTCTTGAGACTGCTAAAACTAAAAGATTTGAAATAAAATAAAGCAAAAGCAGAAATATACCTGCAAAAATTCCTAAATTACTCTCCCTATTGTTACCACCACCAAAATACATAAAAAACATTGCTAAGTTATACAAAACCATAGGTATAACAGAAACCAAAGTAGTTACTAGCATATCTCTATGTTTTATATGAGACACTTCATGCCCTATAACTGCTCTTAGTTCATCTTTAGTAAGCAACCTCATTATTTCTTCTGTAACTACAACTCTACCATCTCTTATACTCCTACCAAATGCAAAAGCATTTGCTATGGGCATACTTGAAATACCAACTTTTGGTTTTGGTATTCCTGCTCTTTCTGCCATTTCTTCAACAATTCTATGTAATTCCGGATACTCATTTTCCGAGACATATCTAACTCCCATAGTCCATTCCACAATTTTAGGTGCTATTAGATATTGTATAAGAAGTATTACGCTAGCTAAAATGATGTTGAAAATAACACCTTGCTGTCCTATAATCGCTATAACCAAGTATAGTATGCCAAATAAAGCACCTAGTACAAACAACATTCTCATAGTTAAAGAAAACATAAACACCTCCATTCAGTAATTCAACATTACGATCAATAGTATTATAATATATACTCTAAATGAACCTATGTCAAGTCAAAATTAAACAAACTCCAACTTTCTAGTTGTCAAATACCCATTGAATATCCTCTGTGTAGCAGGGAAACAATCTTACCAGAAAGCCAAGCCATAGGGAATGCAAAAACAAAGTTTATAACTCCTTCAATAAACATAACTAAGTACCAGTTACCTAACGATACAGCACTAAATACAATACTCACCAAAAACAAAATAATATATTTTATTAACGTGGACAAAAAAGAAACCACAGGTAGAGTAAAAACCATTTCAAATATGAATATAGTCCTAAAAAATTCAACCATCAAAGCAACCGTTGAAAAAACTATAGTATGCGTACCTATTGTAGAACCTGACAAAATATCAACAAAAACTCCTAATATTGCTCCGAATACTATACCCTGAGAAGTACCCACTTTAAAAGAGTAGTATATTACTAGTATTAGAAGAAGATCTGGGAAAAAACCAAAAACCTTAAGTTGTGGAATACTTTGAAGTATCGATATAAACAAAATAATCAAAATAGCCCAAAGTCTTCTCATAATCAATTAGGAGTAACGATCTTTTAATTTTTCAATTTCTGAAATTAAATTCTTCTCGATCTCATCTATTTTTTCTAACTGATCGTTTGGTATCTCTATTTTTATTCTTATTATCTCTGATACGGATTTAAGATTTTGTATTTCACTAACTGGAACACGATAGTTAACAACTAAATCATGGGCCAAATCATAGAATTTGAGTATGAGTTTAGCCATTTTAATTTGTTTTTGAGGAGAACAATACGAATCAACTTTATCATAAGCAACTTGCTGTAAGAAACCTACTCTTATAATTCTACTTACTTCAAGAACAAGTCTTTCGGATTGAGGCAATGCATCTAAACCAACTATTTTCACAATTTTTTGCAACCTATCTTCTCTTATCAACAAATCCATTATTTTCTGTCTAACTTCTTTATAATCAGGATCAATTTTATTCCACCATTCTGAGACCATATCAACATAAAAACTATAACTCAACATCCAGTTTATGGATGGAAAGTGCCTTTGACTTGCTAAAGATTTATCGAGAGCCCAAAAACACTTTGTAAACCTTTTAGTATTTTGTGTTACTGGCTCGGAGAAATCTCCACCAGCTGGAGATACAGCACCAATAATAGTCAAAGATCCTCTATCACCATTTAAGGTTTCAACAAAACCAGCTCTTTCATAAAATGCTGCTAATCTAGAACCAAGATAAGCAGGAAATCCTTCTTCTGCTGGCATCTCTTCAAGTCTTCCTGATAATTCTCTCAAAGCTTCAGCCCATCTACTAGTAGAATCAGCCATAAGAGCAACATTATACCCCATATCTCTAAAATACTCGCCTATAGTTATACCAGTGTATATTGATGCCTCTCTTGCCGTAACAGGCATATTTGAAGTGTTAGCAATAATAACTGTTCTCTCCATTAACGGTCTACCAGTTTTAGGATCAACAAGTTTTGGAAAATCCTCTAAAACCTCCGTTATTTCATTTCCTCTCTCACCACATCCTACATATATTATTATATCAGCATCAGACCATCTAGCAAGCTGATGCTGCGTAACAGTTTTACCAGTTCCAAAACCCCCGGGTATGGAAGCAGTACCACCTCTAGCTATAGGGAATAAGAAATCAATAACTCTCTGACCCGTAAACATAGCCTCATTAGGTATATATTTGTTGTTTATAGGTCTAGGTATCTTAACTGGCCATTTATGATACATTTTTAATTCTTGTCTTCCCCTAACAGGATCTTCCAATATACAAATAACATCATCAACTTTATATTCACCTTCATTTGCAATGTATATAACAGTTCCCGCTTTATCAGGCGGTACTAATATTTTATGACTTATTCTAGTAGTCTCAGCTACTTCCCCTATTACACTACCACCCCGAAGGCTCTCCCTCTCTCTTACTAAAGGTTTAAAATACCATCTTCTTTCTCTATTCAAAGAAGGTAAATCAACTCCTCTAGGAATAAAAATACCATACTCATATATTTCATCAAGTGGCCTTTGGATACCATCATATATTTTTGATATAAGTCCAGGTCCTAACTCAACTGATAAAGGTTCACCTGTACCATAAACATAATCTCCAGGTCTCACACCTGCTGTATTTTCATAAATTTGAATAGTCGCCTTTTCACCACTAACAGATATAACTTCACCTATGAGCAAATGTTTAGAAACCTTAACAACTTCCATCATCTTCAAGTTTCTAACATCTCTAACTACAGCAATAGGCCCATTAATTTCTTCAATAACTCCTACAATATTTTGAGTAATATCCGTAGATACTACTTGAGACATATTTCACCCCAGCTGTTCTAAATTTTTATCAAATATAACTTCGTGTTTCAAATTAGAAAAACTATGAATTACTTGATTACAGTAATACAAATTCTAAAAAATTACCATATCTTTATGGCTAGATTTCTTTTCGGTATAAGTAGTAGTGTAAGCATATACAAAGTACCAAATGTTATAAGACTTATGTTAAAGAGAGGACACGAAGTTAAAGTTATAATGACAGAGAATGCAACAAAACTAATATCACCTATACTGTTTGAAGCAATATCTCAAAATAAGGTATACGTTGATAACTTCAACTACGATGATCCTCTCATACATATAACAAACGCTAAATGGGCCGATACCCTTGTTATTATACCAGCAACAGCAAACGTAATAGGTAAAATAGCAAATGGAATATGTGACAATTTACTCACTACAACTACTTTAGCTTTTCCAAGCTCAAAAAGAAGAATATTAGTACCTGCAATGAATAAAGAAATGTGGGCAAATCCTTTAACACAAGACAATCTAAAGAAACTCCAAAACTACGGATGGGAAATACTCGAACCTGAAGAAGGTACATTCGCATCTCCCCTCGAAGGAATTGGTAAAGGTAGACTCCCTAATGAAAAAACAATTTTGTACCATCTTCTGAGAAACCCAAACGGAAAGCTAAAAGGTAAAAAAGTACTTGTAACTGCTGGTGCTACCAAAGAATACCTAGACAATGTAAGGTATATATCAAATGATTCATCAGGGCTTATGGGACTCTCATTAGCATTAGCATCATACTTAGAAGGTGCTGACGTATCACTCATATACGGTGAAATGAAATACAAACCTATTACATTTATAAAATCAACTAAAGTCATATCAACAGAAGATATGCTACAAGCCGTAAAAAAAGAATTCGAAAGAGTAGATATACTCTTTATGGCTTCAGCAGTAGCAGATTTTAAACCTATAAACAAAACAATAGGGAAATTACCAAAAGAAAATATATCTGAAATAAAGCTTGAAAAAACTCCAGATATTCTTAAAACAATATCTCAAAACAAAGGTAATAAAATAGTTGTAGGTTTTGCACTCAATAGTTATGGCAATATCGAAGAGTATATAAAAAATAAACTATCTCTAAAAGGAGTTGACTACATCGTAGCAAATCAAATAGAAATAGAAGATGGTAAAATCATATTCAATCCCATGGGAAGTAAAACAAATAAAATAACACTCATCTCAAAATCAGGTCAAAAGTACCACTTTGAAGGCAATAAAATCAAAGTTGCTAAATTCATAATAGAAAAAATATATCAATCTTTCAACATTTAGCACTACATACAAAAGAGCAAATTATATATATCAATTCATTCCTAACTAATAACCTTCAAAAACTAAAATAAGTTAATTAACTACCTAGATATACAAATTCTAAACCTTATCATCTTCTGGACTACTCAAACTAAGCTTAATATCCAAGATTCTAACTACTCATGTAAAGTTTTATAGAGATAGAAATAAAACATTTATGAATTGACAATTCAGAAATATTTTGCTATATTTAAATTGAAAAAACTTAGTAGGAGGTGGGGTATGAGAGGATTAAATGTTTGGAGGCCATTAAATCATATTGAAAAAGTAAGAAGAGAATTTGATAGGATATTTGATGAATTCTTTGGAAGAATCGATAATGTTGAAGAATATATACTATCACCTGCAGTTGATGTTTATGAAACAGATAAAGATATCGTGATAAAAGCAGAAATCCCCGGTGCTAAGAAAGATGAAATAGAAGTAACAGTAAAAGATAACTTTGTACACATAAAGGCTGAAAAGAAAGAAGAGAAAGAAGAGAAAAAAGAAAACATCCACAAGATTGAAAGATTCTACGGTAGAGTCGAAAGAACCATACCTCTACCAGTAGATGTAAAAAGTGAAGAAGCAAAAGCAGAGTACAAAGATGGTGTTCTTGAAATAAGAATACCAAAGGAGAAAACTTCTAAGGAAACAAAGATAAAGATATCATAATTTTTAAGCAAACCCTTTTAAAAGGGACCCATTGAGGTCCCTATTTTTATATTCAACTTAATTCTAAACTCGCAAATTATCTAAAGTTAGAACAATAAATAAAACACGTATCTTTATCGACTCAACCTTTAAACAATATGAACTAAAATCAAAAAAAAATCTATCTACTTTAGATACTCAGTTCAAGTCCCAAGTTACACATAAACTCTAGGAACTCTTTTCGAGATACCACAGGTAATTTCATAAGGTATTAATCCAACTCTACTAGCAACTTCTTCAATTCTCAGCAAAGGATCAATATCTCCTCCAAACAAAACAACTTCATCTCCCACCTTAACAGAATTATCGATTCTAACCATCAAATAATCCATAGTAACCCTACCTACTAACCTATACTTCTTCGAGTTTATGATTACTTCCATATTATTTGAAAACAGAGTAGATACACCATCTGCATATCCACATGGTACGACACCTATGTAACCATCTTCCTCAAGGAAATATGTTCTATTGTAGCTTATACTTTCACCTTTCTTAAAAAACTTTCTCAACGCAATATAAGACTTCAAAGTTAATGAATTCCTTATCCTTCCAATTCTCATAAGGTTCTTATTAGGATAATAACCATACACTGAAAGACCACATCTTGAGAAATCATACCTACTAGCCTCAGGAATGTTCAAAACCCCACCACTGTTTGACACATGTGTTTTGAAATTTGAAAACATACTTTTAACTTTTAGTACAACTTCATCAAATAAATTGATTTGATACAAGGAAAAATCCCTGTCAAAATCAGAAGATGGGAAATGTGTCATAAGATCTGTAAGCTCAAGATTTTTAATACTACTCAAAACATCAAGTAAGTTATCCAAATCTCTGTAATGTATTCCTAACCTTCCCATTCCTGTGTCTATTTCTATTCCAAACTTTAACTTTGTATTGTAATATTTAGAAATACTCTCCAATTCCTCTATAAACTTGATTTCACTAACTATAGGTATAATATTCTGATATTCCTTCAGCACCATAATATCTTTTGATGTAATAGGACAAAAAACTAAAATTTCAGAATTGATAAAGTAGCTACTTAAAGAAAGTTCCAAAGCTTCCTCAAGAGTTGCCACAGCAAACCGTCTAATACCCTTTGAAAACAAAAACTCAAATATTCTAAAAGCACCATGACCGTAAGCATCAGCCTTTATCACGGGGATTATAGGATGGTTATTGTTAAGCCTTTTCAACTCAAGGTAATTAGAATACAAGATATCTAGATTTATCTCAGCAAAAGTACCTCTAAACATACGAAGAATAATAACTAAGACAATCTTTGTTTTTAAAGTTAACTCAAGCTACTCTAGCGTTAAATAACTTTCTTAAATCCAACAACCCAATAAGTTTCTTTCACTAATCCTTGATAGTAAAAAAATATTTCATCTAGTATTCAACTATGTTTTTCAAATATGAATGTTTATCTCAAGATGGCAGTAGAGTTACCGGAGTAATTGAAGCAAAAGACAAAGCATCAGCTATAGAAGAACTCAAAAGAGTATTTCCTATAATTCTATTTCTCGGAGAGAAAAAAACAAAGCTAAAAACTACTAAAGTTCCTAGAAGAGAATTAATAGCATTTACCGACATTATGAGTATATGCATAAACGCAGGATTACCTATAATAAAATCCCTTGAACTAGCAAGTGAAAATATAAAAAATAAAAACTTTAAAGAAGTACTAAACCTTGTTATATCCTCAATAAGAAGTGGTAGCCTACTCTCAGAAGCTATAATGGTACATCCAAGTATATTTGACGAACTTTATATAGGAATCATTAAGTCTGGAGAAGCATCAGGAAAACTCGGCAAATCTCTAGAGAATCTAGCAAAATATTTAGAGAAATCTTTTAACATATCATCAAAAATAAAATCAGCACTAATTTACCCTTTAATAATATTATCTGTTGCCATTGGTGTTGTACTTCTATTTCTTACTTTAATAGTACCAAAGTTTTCTGAAATATACTCATCTTACTCAACTGAATTACCCCAAATAACTCAAATCACTATAACATTAGGGAATTTTGTCAAAGACAACATACTTTGGATATTATTATCAACAATATCACTGGTCTTCATTTTAAACTACTTATACCTTAGGCTTAATGCCTTTAAGAAACTTATACAAGACATGATTATAACGTTAATACCTCCTCTAGGTAATTTCCTTATAAAAAGGGATCTTGAGAAATTTTCAAGAGTCATTGGAATGATGATAAGTAATGGTGTTATGATACTTGAAGCATTAAACACTTCTTCAAAAGTTGTAAACTTAGTATCCATACGCGAAGCAATAGAGTTTGCAATATCCGAAGTAGAAAAAGGGAAATTAATCTCCGAAGTGTTTTCAGAGTACTCGTTTCTACCACCAATCTTTGTCCAAATGATAAAAGTAGGCGAAGAAACAGGAGAACTAGACAAAACACTAAGCAAAATGGCAGAATTTTATTCTTTCGAACTTGAAAGACAGTCAGAAGCACTAGTATCTTCTCTATCACCTATAATGATAGTAATAGTAGGCCTAATAGTCGCTTTCCTTGTTTTGTCTCTATTTATGCCTATGTTCTCACTACAACAAATACTTATAAGGTAAAACTACTTTGAAATTCTAAAACTTAAACGATTATATTGTTACAAACTCAGTATAAAACTTAGGAGTTATAAAAATGAACACCCTAAATGATATCAAATATCTCAGAATAATATTTTTAAGAACTATTCCTTTACAGCTTTTTAATATCATCATACTATTCTTCTTCGCTTACCAAATAGCAATAGGTAATAGATTCCTTGAGGAAATTGATCCATCAGTTGTTCTAGGAATATTTCTATTATTTTCATTAACAATAACATATTTTCTAACAACCTTCAGAGTAAAGTACGAAAACGGTAAATTCCACATAAGAATGGGATTCACAGAAACTACTTTTAGCGAAACTGAAATCAAAGAGATAAACAAAATCAAAAACGGAGAATACACATATGGGGTTTCAAATAAACAAAATAAAATTGTATTTAAAGTCGATAGATGCGAAGGAATTGAAATAAAACTTCCCGATAGAATTATAGTTATCTTTGAGAAAAATTTCACCAAATACCTATCTTCAGAAAATATTTTAGAGCAAAAAATCAAGAAAACAAGTTTTGCTCAAGAGACACCAATACATACAACACAAACTACATATTAGTAACAGAGTTATGAGTTAAAGAAGCATCTATAATGCTAGGATTATTTATCCTATGCCAGTCAGTACTAGTATTTGTTATCAACCTTTGAACTCCTAAATAACTATACTCACGATATAAGTAACGAAGATTATTTGTAATAAATACATTATCTCTCAACACATGACCTACCGTATCAACACTACCTCCTTCATATATACCAATGGAATCCATATCATTATTACCACCTATAAAACAATTAGATATTACAAGGTTAACAATATTTCCTGTGTTGTTTAGATATACAACAGTATTAGTAGTTGAAATAGAACCGTTACCTACAATAAATGAATCAGATAAGATGACATCTTTTGAATCAGATATGTATAAAGCACCACCTACTCCATTGGCAAAATTATTTTTTATATTAGCCTTTATAATGTTTGAATCAGAATTATTTAAATAAATACCTCCTCCACCATTAGTAGCCCAATTGCCTCCAACATAAGATTGTATAATGTTATATCTTGAAGCAATCATGTAAACACCACCTCCATTATTACCAGAAATATTACCCAATATAACCCCACCAATCCTATTGCTGTAGGATCTTTCAAAATAAATTCCCCCTCCATAATTCAACGCTAAATTACTCATGATCGTACTGTAAATAATATTATTATGTGAATCATACAAACATAATCCACTACCAAAACGACCATTGTTATTGGAAATAACAATATTACTCAAAACGCTAAACGACACGTTTGTAAAGTATATCCCCCCACCACTACCATACGGGCTAACACCAACAGCTCTACCATTTTTAGTAACAAAGTTGCCTAAAACTAAATTAGTTACATCCTTAGCAAAAATGATATTGTAAAGAATATAATATCCATCTAACTCACTATAACTAGAGATACTACTAAAGTCAGTATCCCAACCTCCTATAATAATTAGATTGTGATTTGTTATAACAACACCAGAACCATATCCATTAAGCCCGTATCCTGGAGAATATATCCCTTCAGACACATAGACTTTTCTCAAACCGAGTTGTACTGCTTTATTTATTCCTGCTTGGATAGATCTAAGTGGTCTATTCTTTGAACCAGTATTATAATCACTACCACTATACGATACATACACAACATCATCATTGTAGATGATAGTGTTGGTCCTAACAGCAATGTTCCCAGCAAAATCTTGAGCACCAACTACTATATAGTTTACCCCCCTAGAAAGTGGCACTGATACAATACCAAAATTAGATACAATGTTACCCCAGTAAACACCGTTTACATAAACATATCCTCCCCAAATACCTAATGAGAAATTGGTATCTATAATTTCTACTACCAAATTTACCACATCAACATCAAAAGTACTACCGTTAGTAGGATAAATAAGATTAAAAATTGGGCTCACATAATCTACCACCATATTTACATAATTAGTTCGACTAATCTTACCACTGTCAGAAAAAGCATAGTATCTAACTTGATTAGTTCCCATGTATAAAATGTTTGTAAAAGACCATTCAACACTACTATTATTATACGATCTACTAACTGAATAAACGAAGACATTGTTTGTGTAAACCTCAATAACTACATTAGTAATTCTGTAAGGTAACTCAACAGAAGCTCTACCGTTGAAAACAACTTTATTCTTGTTAGTTATACGTGAACTATAATCAACTGTAGGTAACAGTAGAGATATTGAAGGAATAACCGGATTATATATCACAGTAATAGGACTACCATAATATTCATTTCCTGCTTCATCTCTCTCATATGGAATAAGAATGTTAGTATTACTCGAAAAAATTAAATTGTAACCCCTTGTCCCACTCCTATAAATCCAAGACACATCATTAAAAATATTAGTAGAAACACCAGAAATAACATAGATTCTACCTTCGATCATTCGGCTATTATCGTAATTTGATACTATAACTAAGAGATTCTTAGGAACCGATTGGTAGTCATCCAAATTGATTATATTAACAAATGGTAGATTCGTGTCATAACAAATCCAAGATTCACGACTAATAGAATAATAACTCAAAGTTGTTTTCAAAACCACATATACCCTATTCGAATTACCGGAAAAACTATCCTCCTCTAAGCTTAGAGATTTCGGATGAAACTTCCAATAACTGTCATTAAAATAATCAACATCATTACTAAAAACACCGTAAGAGTTACTAACTACTAGCTTGACCCATTCAACATTACCATAAACATTAGTACTTATCCTTATTACACCTGAGAATCCTAAACGATTAGTATTCGTAGAAATATTAGGTGGTGAATAAATATCTACAAAAAGCAAAGGAGTTTGTGATAACCAAAATTCAACATATTTATATGACCTATTACCTTCATTATCTTCAGAAAATACCTTAAAACGATAAGTATCAATATTCGTCGAAACATGTAAAGAAAAGTTACTCTTGAAGATAAACTCATTACTATTAACTTCAAATTTCTTCCTAAAAACTTCTTCATTATAGTATCGTTCGAGCACTATTTCAACACTCTTTATCCCACTAACTTTACCATATTCGTTTAGTTCGTTAACTTGAACATGAATATAAATAGTAGAATAATGAAGATAAAAGTTCATAGGTGAAAAAATGATTATATTTGGAGGAACAGTATCTTTATATGTTGGTACTTGCTGACAAGAAGATAAAAAAACAGTATATGAAAAAAGAGTTAATAAGAAAAATCTAACAAAATTTTTCATATTAATATTATAGAAAAATTTTCCAAATCTATAAAGTCCTGTAACAACACTTAAGAAAAGTACAGGATCTCTAACTAAAAGTTAGATAAAAAACTTACAGAAATTCTAAATTTTAACATATATTATTTATATACTATTAAAAATTGTCACTTTTAGTTTGTATAATCCGTTATACTTTTATTATACATGCCAGTACACCCAGAAATAACATACTTTGTTTTCATCAAACAGTTAAGAGGTATAGTATGAAGTTCAAAGAGATTTTTGTAAGTTTTCTAATACTCTTAATTTTCTTAATTTTTTCTTGTGCCCAAAACCCTTCCATCGAGACAACTACAATTAGCTTAGCTCAAACTAATCAATTTTTGCAAACCAACTACATTAACAATACCAACACTATCTATGAAACAAACATCAACTACACAACAAACACAAACATATACACAGTACTACTAACTAATTACTATACTAATACTTATCAACAAACAAACTATGTATATGGACTACAGTCTAATGTTTATTTCTCACTTGTAGGTATAACAGAATCAGTAACAATCCAGCCTTATTACTTAGTTGAAGGGATATTAGAAGGTGGCTTTTCGTATAATGATGTTGATAAATTCTATCTCATCGTTACTAACAATAGTTTTTCAAACAATTTTCAGTTCTATTCTCTTTCAAATTTCACAGGTGTAATCTCCGCACCAAGTCATAATAATATC
>JAOAHF010000008.1 GCA_026415355.1 Brevinematales bacterium | reverse complement strand
GGAGTTTGAGAAGGATTTTAGGAATTGCGGGTATCGATATGAAGTTGAGTAGGCTATAAGTTATTTCGAAAGATGTGTGATGGGATAATTAGAAGTGGATATATAGGAGTTGATAGGGATAGTTGTTGTAGGTATTTTAGATTTTGCAATGTTTATGTAGAATGAAAGTAAAATTTTTCATGTTTTTACAATGCTTGTACATATATGTCCATCAAATCACAGATACTAATATCCTTTATATACCATATTAAACTAAATTGTAAATGACAGCAACATTGTGTAAAATTAAGTTAGTATGAAAATTTCAATACAAGAAGCTCTTACTATAAAAGAAAGATATGGTGATGAAGTACCAGTTATATATTCAAAAGACTCTTATTTTCTCGATAGAATTACTAAAAGTGAGATAAGGTTATTTCAAGGTATGATCTTTGATTATGAGCACTATGAGATACTTTCTAGGAATAACATAAATGAGATAGATGTTGTATTTTCTGAACTTCTTTTTGCTAAACTAACTAGTAACTTTCCTGAGAAATATAGACCTCCTTTATATATAAAAGGATTTATTGATTTTGATAGGTATATATCTGCTATTGATGATGCGAATAGAGTTAGTAAAAGAAAGAGATTTGCTATCTCTGCAACAGAGTTATTATTCAAAAATCAAGTTATACTTAGATACAATGAAGAAATAACATTTGAAAAATGGAATAAGCTAAAGATATACATAGATAAAAAAGCGGAGATACCTTTCTACTCTTCGGAGAGAGGAATATTACTTGTTACTTTGACTAATGCTTCTGATAGCAACTATCTTCAGAAGTTTTTTTTACATTCAGAAGCGGTTGCATTGTTCGTTGAAAAAGTTAGTAAGCTTAACTTTAATATAGCTCCTGATTTCAATAGTCAAACTGACATTTTGACAGCTACTAAAGAAGAAGAGGTTATTGAAAAGTATATAAAGACTAACGTTAGACTTGTAGTAATTGTTGATAAGAATATTGATGAAAAGTACAAAAATATGATTTTGAAACTTAGGACTTATGATAGGTTTGTTAGATTTTCTGCTATTACGGATTTATCACCTATTAATGAAAGTGAAGTTTTGAAAGCAATAAAAAAATCTTATCTTTCTGAACCATTTCTGGAGATGAAATGATGTTTGGTAATATTTTTGTTTTTTGGTTTTTAGTTGATTATGTTGGAGTTAGATGGTATGAGAGTGAATTTAATGAAATCATTTTACTTATAAATTTAATTGTTTAGTGTTTTTGTTGTTTACTGTGAAAAGTATTTGTTTTTTAAGTATATAGATTAATTTGTTGTTAGTGTAGGTTTGTGAAGATTAAGATAGTTTTGTGATGGAATGGTATAGTCATTACTTTGTTTTCAAGGTGTGGATATTTTTATTATATTTTAAACTCAGATTGAAGGAGAATATTATGGTTTTAACTCCTGAAGAGATAAAGAAGGATTTTCCTATTTTTAACAGGAAGATAAGAGGCAAAACTCTTGTTTATCTTGATAATGCAGCAACTTCTCAAAAACCTATACAAGTAATATCTAGAATAGAGGAGTACTATAAGAATCAAAATGCTAATATACATAGAAGCGTTCATCTTCTTGGGTATGAATCTACCGTTGAGTATGAAGAATCCCATAAAAAGGTTGCTAGGTTTATAAATGCAAGAGAATGGCAGGAGATAATATTTGTAAGGAATGCTACAGAGGGCATAAATTTGATTGCTTATTCATTGGGTCTTAATACGCTCAAAGAGGGCGATGAGATAATAATAGCTATATCTGAGCATCATTCTAATTTGGTACCTTGGCAGTTTGTATCTATGAAAACGGGGGCAAGATTAAGGTTTATCGATATAGATGATGATTATAGATTAAAGGTAGACGATTTTGTAAATATGATTTCTAGGAAAACTAAAATAGTAAGTGTAGGACATGTTTCAAACATAACTGGGGTAGTAAATCCGATAAAAGACATAGTTAAGTATGCTAGAGAAATAGGTGCTATAACTGTTATAGATGGTGCTCAAGGAGCTCCTCACCTTAAGGTTGATGTTCAGGATATAGGGTGCGATTTTTATGTTGCTACAGGACATAAAATGTGTGGTCCTACCGGTATAGGTTTTGTTTATGGGAGACGTGAGTTGCTTGAGGAAATGGAACCATTTATGTATGGTGGAGATATGATAGAAACTGTATCAATTGAGAAAAGTACGTGGAATGAATTGCCTTGGAAATTTGAGGCTGGTACGTCTAACATTGCTGGTGGTATAGCACTTGGTACCGCTATTGATTACCTTGAGAGTATAGGTATGGAAAATATTGAGAGATTAGAGAAAGAAATAACATATTATGCTCTTGATGTTTTATCAGAAATAAAAGGCGTAAGACTTTTCGGACCAAAAACTACAAATAATAGACTAGGTGTATTCTCTTTCCTGATTGAAGGTGTTCATCCTCATGATACTGCTTATATATTTGATAAAGAAGGTATTGCTATTAGATCTGGACATCATTGTGCTCAGCCATTGTTGAATAGAATAGGTGCAAATGAAGGTACAGCAAGAATCAGTACTTATATTTATAATACTAAGGAAGATATAGATAAAGTAGTTGATGCTATTGAAAAAGTTAAGTTTACATTCAAGGTGTAATTTAAAGATACTTTTATTTAGTTAAGGTATACTATCTTGAAGTTTATGTATCTTAGAGTATCATCTATATCGAGTTCTAAGTAAAGTTTTTTAAGTGGATCGATAAGAAATGATTTTCTAAAAATATCCTTGTCATTGTCTGTTATTAAAGCGATATATTCAAGCTCTCCATTTATGTTTATTGTGGGGAAGTTTGTAATGATACTTTTCTTTTTCTCATCAAAGAGTTTTAGATAGGATTCCAGTCTACCTAGTGAAGTGGCTATTACGAATTCTCTTTCAGATAGAAACGAATATATCTTCTGATTGCCTTGAAATGCTATTTCGAATACTCTTTGTTTTCTTATGTTTATTAGTTTATAGTTACCTACTAGGCCAAGAAAACTCCTAATAAACTTATCTGCTTCGGATTTTGACTTTACTCCTAGTATAATGGTAATATCAAGAGGTTGTTGATAAATGGGGTTATTTAGTGCCAAAAATAAGGTTCCAGAAAACGTATTAATTATATCTCTTTTAATTTTTGGATAGGTATTTATTAGGTCTGGGTATAGTGTCTCAAGTATATCTGAAAAAAGCTCAGAGTTCATTGAAAGGTTAATATAAAAAGGTATGTTTTCATCACTTAGAACATTGATATTTCTTAGCCCCCTGGAACTGTAAATATTTCTTAATTTAGATGCCTGTTTTATGTTTACTTTGCCGTAAATTTCATTTCCCGATATATAGCCCGTTATTGTGTCGATATCAATAAGAAAGTTATATTTACTATCAATAATAGGTATGTTTAAATTAAAAGAGTTCGTAGCGTTACTGCCTGTAAGATAAGCAAATATTCCTGAAATATTCGATAGAGAGAGTTCTTTTAGAAAGTTTTCTAATTTAAGAAGGTATGTGTTTGGAACATCCTTTTGTAGATTGTTATAGTTGTTAACGAAATTTACTCCTACTAAAGCAATGTAATTATTTGTTTCCAATCTTACATAATAATTTACTTTTGGACTGTTGATAATGAATGAAGTTTCTGAAATAGTAGTTTTACCTTCTATTCCGTTATATAGTTCGTCCCATTTAGTAGAAATAGGTAAGTATAGGACTGCAAATCCCTTATTATTGATCTCGTATATTGAGTATTTGTTTTTGTCAATATAGTTTGTTATCTCATTACGAAGATCAAAGTTTCTTATCAAATCATCATACTTGTATATCATTAATACTAGATTTTCTTTTGAAATCAATTTGCCTATTTCGTTGGTATTTCCTAATGAGTTTTGTAGTAAGAGCAAGGTGAACAATAATACAGCAACCTTAAATCTAATCATACAATCTAAATGGTATATAATGACATTATAGTCTTTCAATTTACTTAAGAAACGAGTTATACTTCCGAAAATATACCTATGAATTACGCTAGAGTTTACAAAGAAACACAAATAGAGACTGCTACTCCACTTAAGTTGGTTGTAATATTATATGATATAATCCTGAATTCGTTGGATCAAGCGTTAGCTTATTTCGATACTAAGAGATATGATCTTCTTAATAAGGAACTGTCAAGAGCTCAGGATGGAATTATTGAACTTATAGTTTCTCTTGATTTTGAAAAAGGTGGTGATATTGCAAATAACCTTTATTCGATATACTTGTATTGTAGCAGGAGACTTTTTGAAGGGAATATTGAGAAAGATAAAAACATGATTATAGAAGTTAAAAACATTCTTTCAAAGCTTAGGGATGCCTGGGAACAAATATCAAATATGAACCAAGATGTAAAGAGGGTTAGTGATACACCTACGAGAACCCTTGATGTCAGAGGTTAATACGTTTTCAGGACTCTGAATCCATTACCGATGTATATCCCATCTTTTATTGCTTTAGAGACGAATCTTTTTGCTTTTCTGATAGCTTCTAGTATACCGTATCCTTTTGTTAAATATGCTGTTATGCTTGCTGAAAAGCAACATCCTGTACCATGGACATCTCCTTTAAATTTCTTTTTGGATTTTAAAATACTAAAATTCTCACCGTTATACACGACATCGATAGCATAATCTCCTTTCAAATGGCCTCCTTTAACTACCACATATTGGGGGCCCATTTTGTGTATTCTAATTGCAGATTCTTTCATGTCTTTAATTGTTTTTATGCTTATTCCCGATAGTAGCTCTGCTTCTGGAATATTTGGTGTAATAACTAATGACAATGGAAGAAGTTTTTTAACAAGCATCTCAGTAGCATCATCTCTTAGTAAAGGATCTCCTCCTTTTGCTCTCATTACAGGATCTATTACTAGTCCTTTGAGTTTCCCTTCGTTTAGCACTTTTTTTATGTAATTCGATACTGTTTCTATTATACCTGCATTTGATAACATACCAGTTTTAGCGTATTGTATGTTTATATCAGAGAAAATAGATTCTAGTTGTTTTTGAACAAACTCTGGAGATACATCATATATACCTTGAACTCCTAAGGTATTTTGTGCTGTAATAGATGTTATTACACTAGCACCAAAAACACCAATCTCGTTAAATGTCTTTAAATCTATTTGTATGCCGGCGCCTCCACCACTATCTGAACCTGCTATAGTTAGAGCAACTCTTTCTTTCTTCATATCTAACTCCTTATAATTAGATTTCCTATTTTAATGATATGATTTATAAGATTTCTACTATCGGACAAAAATTCTAGAGTTGAATCGAAAAGTTTTCTTGACTCTAAGAACTGCAAAAATTGAGTTTATGCTTGATAAGCTGTTTTGGGAAATTACTAACCCTGCAAATGTTTTTGAAATAATGTATGTAGAGTATTTATAATAATTTGGAAACGCTTTGGAGGTAAGAGGATGGCAAGATGTGAAATATGCGGAAAGGGAACTAGTTTTGGCCATAATGTTAGTCACTCTAACAAAAAAACAAGGAGGGTTTGGAAGCCAAATGTTCAAAAGAAGAGAGTTTTGATAAATGGTATTAATAAATCTATCAATATATGTACAAAGTGCCTAAAAGCAGGCAAAATTGAAGAATATGTCAAAAAGGTGTTAACTAAAGTTTAGTTGGAGATTTTTATGCAAAATAGATACAAAAGAAGGTCTTTTATAGAGACGCTTTTTGAAGAAGTACATTTAACAGAAATAATAGTAATATTGGCAATATTCATTATTACTTTGGGGATGTTATTCTTACCTAAGAATGTCTTGTATATTATATCAATGCTACCTTTTTTAAAGACTATATAATGACATATAACAGAAGTCTTGAAAATATAATTCTTTCTTCAGTGAAAGGTAAAGATAGTTCAAGTGTATTGTTCAAGGGACCTAAAGGTACTTTGAAATTAGTTTCATCTGAAATTATTATAAGAGAATTTTTACCAGATTACGATAGATATATACCTTTCAACCATACTGATATATATCTAGTTGGTACATACTACTATGAGCTTTTGTACAAGTTTTTTCTGAAGGTTAGAGATGAGCTGGTAGGAAATGAAATGTTGAGAAAGTTTTTTGAAAGTTTTGTAGGTATGTGTATAGCACATAGGAAGCTAGTAGATGAAAAGAGAGTTACTCAAGAAATAGTACATCAAGTAACTGATATTAGGCAAGGTAAGTTTGATGTAGATTTGATATCAAGCTTAATGTATAACATGGAGAGTGTAGTGTCAAAACTGTCAAAGATAAGTAGTATAGGTATAGATGTTGCGAGAGAAATAGTGGATTTTGTCTCAAGGACTTCGCTTAGTGGTTATAAGTTTATCGTAATATCTGAGTTTGATAATGCCACAATTGACTGTCAAAATGCTATGCTAAAGATTTTAGAGGAGCCGCCAAAAGGTACATTTTTTGTGTTAACTACTTCTCATTATGAGAAGATATTGCCAACGATAAAATCAAGAACTTTTACTGTCTCATTTCTTAAACTCAAAGGTGGTGATATTAATTACTTCTCAGAATATATAGATAGCAATAGATATTACACGATCTATGATATACTTATAGACTCAGTTTATGACATAGAAAGTCTTAAACAGAGGTTTATAAAGGTAATCTCATCAAATAGTCTTGAAGAGGTTATGAGATTTTCAGAGGATATATCACAAGATGATATACTAACAGAAAAATTTTTCGAAATAGCTAATACAATATTACGAATCCTTTTGAAGATAAGGGGTGTGATTGTTGGATTAGATGTTGAGGTAGAACCAACTATAGTAGATAAAATACCCGGAAACTTAATAAGAAATTTAACTATAGGAAAACTAGAGAAATTACAGTCTTATTTGGATGAGGCGTATAGGAATGTGTATGTTTTTAATATGAATCCGAAATTTGTGATAACAAGCTTTCTTTTAGAGGTGTTTTCATGAGATTGCTGGGACTTGATATTGGAACCAAAAATATAGGAGTTGCTTTTTGTGATACATCTGTTGGTATAGTGTTTCCAAGAACGCCTATTAAGTTTTTGAATCAGGATTATGTTATAAATCAACTCAAAGACATTATAAGAAAGGATAGGATAGAGAAAATTATAGTAGGACTTCCGCTAAACTTTAATTCGACAAAGAGTGGAATACAAGAGTACATAGAAAGGTTTGCTAGTACTTTGAATGAGAGTTTGGGAGTAGAAGTTGAACTTTTTGATGAAAGATTTACAACTATGATAGCACAAAATTTAGGAGTTAAAAATATTGATTCGGTATCAGCAAAAATAATACTTGAAGACTATATAAAGTTTAAATTTAGCAATTCTTAGCGTTTTAAACCTTAGTGAAAACAATAATAAAGCAGTTAAGAGAACTACTTCTTCTTTGTCTTGGGTAAAAGATTTGATGGAAAGTTTTTATAAGTTAAGCTATAGATAGTTTTTTGTATGTCGTATATTGCTTCTTTTTCTTATATCTTGCAAGGTAAGAAAAAGTTGTTCTATCACAGTTCTTACCAAATTCTCCTACAGACTTTGTTTACTAACTTGGAAATTAAATAAATAAAATAGTTATACTTTAGCAGTGAATATGAATAACAGTATAATACTGGAGGTTGTAAACATTTCTAAATATTTTGGTGGTATAAGGGCTTTAAGTAATGTTTCATTTGCTGTTGAAGAAGGCAAAATTGTTTCGATAATAGGGCCGAATGGTGCTGGAAAGACGACTGTTTTTAACATAATATCTGGGTTTTATAAGCCCGATACTGGTAGAATTATTTTTCAAAACAGAGATATTACAAATATAAGGGTTTATGATTGTTCAAGAATTGGTATTTCTAGGACATTTCAGAACATAAGACTTTTTTACAATATGACTGTACTTGAAAATGTAATGGTTGGAAGGCATGTGAGGAGTAAATCTGGGCTTGCTTCATTTTTTGATGCGGTTTTGAGAACGAAAGATTTTCATGTTACGGAGAGAGAAATACAAGAAAAGTCAATTGAGTATATAAAGATGTTAGGACTTGAAAGCTATATGAATACTCTTGCTAAGAATTTACCTTATGGGTTGCAAAGACGTTTGGAGATAGCGAGAGCATTAGCAACCGAACCTAAACTGCTTTTACTTGATGAACCAACAGCAGGTATGACATACAAAGAGGTTAATGAGATAATGGAAATAATATCTAGGATAAGAGAATTAGGAGTAACTATATTACTTATAGAGCATCAAATGATGTTAGTTATGGGAATCTCAGATAAGATAGTAGTACTTGATCATGGTGAGAAAATAGCAGAAGGAAAACCTGAAGAAATAAAAAACAATAGAAAAGTTATTGATGCATACCTAGGCATTGAGGAAGAAAAAGAATATGTCTAACTGGTTAAAAAAAAGGATACTTTATCAGATTTTCCCTGATTTATTCTGTAAAGATACTGATTCTAATCCTTCTAAAAAGTATTATGGGGGGACGATTAAGGGTATAATATCTAAGCTTGACTATGTAAAGGATTTTGGCTTTGATGCAATATATCTTAACCCTATATTTAGATCTGTTAGCAGTCATAGGTATAATGTGCTTGATTATTTTAGTGTTGATCCAATTTTGGGTACTTTAGAAGATTTTGATAGCCTTGTTAAGGAATGTCATAGTAGAGATATTAAGTTGATACTTGATATTCCACTGAACCACGTATCCCAGGAACATGAATGGTTTAAATCTGTAGTTAATAATGATAACTCTCCGTATAGTAATTATTTTATACTTACTGAGGATGGATATAATAAGTGGCGTGGTAGTGATTTGGTTGAACTTAACCTTGATAATCCTGAGGTTATTGAAAAACTTATAACATCTCCTAATGGTGTCTTGAAGTTTTGGATAGATAGGGATATAGATGGAATTAGGCTTGACTGTGCTAATGATTTAGGAATGAATATTACAAACATTATTAGGCAAAAATCTCATGAGTGGAATAGAGACATTCTTGTTATGGGTGAAGTTTTTAATTTTGCTTCTGAGTGGAGTAGAGTTTTGGATTCAATCCAAAGTTATTATCTAACAGGGTTACTTTTTAGTTTGGTTAAAGATGAAATATCTGTACAAACTTTCTCAAATGGTATTGATTACTTGGTAAGAGAATTTGACTATGAAGTTTTACTTAACTCTCTAAATATACTTTCTTCTCATGACACTTCTAGAATATTGGATATAGTTGATAATATTGATGTTTATAGGATATTGATAGCTGTACAATTTACATTTCCTGGGGTTCCTGTTGTATTGTATGGTGAAGAGATAGGGATGAAGACTAGGAAGATGAATGAAGAGAGTTCAAGAAATCCAATGGAATGGGATGAAAGTAAATGGAACAAGAACATTATGAATTTGTATAAGCAATTTATATCTTTAAGGAGATATAGAAAAGAGTTACAAGAAGGTAAATTCAAAAATATAACTAGTCTTGTTGATTATGAGTTGATTGGATACTTGAGATTTACTGATAAAAGAGAGGAATTTTCAATAGTTTTGATTAATCCGAATGATAAGTTTATTGAAAAAAGAGTTTTTATCCCATACTCTCATTTTCATGATGCTTTAAAGATGGTTGATTATCTATCGGGTGAAGAATTTTTATGTGAGATAAGTTCAATAAAGGTAAAGCTCGCTCCATACCAGGTTGCAATATTATGTCCTAATTGGAAGTATATAAAAGGGTATTCTTTCTATAAGAGGCAATAGCTGGTAAAATCGGATGTCCATTTTTAGTCTTATAAAGCTTATGAAAGGATTGTTTTTGGTTTGCTTAATTTAATTTCTTTGAAGTAGGATTTATTAAACGTTTAAATTCATAATTGTTTTATGAGAGCTATTAGTGTTTTTCTACTTTTATTTTTTGTACAAGTTTATTGTATATTTGCTCAGGTTCAGAGTATAACTGATATAGTTTATTCACCTGTTGTAACTAGAGATAGCATATTGTTTATTTATACAAATCAAGCAAAAAGTGTTAAGATAGTTTTAGAAACGGAAGGATGGAAACCTGTCAGTATGAGTTATGATGATAGAATCAAGATATGGTACTATGTTTACGAAAAAGAGCTTAAGAGAGGTAAGTATAGATACAAACTTTTAGTTGATAATGTATTTATCAATGATCCCCTTAACAACCTAAGAGAACCTGATGGAATAGGTAGTTTTTTCTCTGTTTTTGAGCTTAAGAATGATATTGAATTGTTCAAGAAAAACCCTAAGCATTTAGGTGGTAATATATATGAGTTTAAGTACAAAAATATAGATGCACAGAAGGTTTTAATATCAGGTAGTTTTAATAATTGGAATCCTTATGAGCTTGAGATGAGTAGAGAAACTGGAGGAGTGTGGAGAATAAAAGTTTACCTACCTAAGGGTAGTCACTACTATTACTTTATAGTAGATGATCAAATAACACCTGATCCTCTTAATCCAAAAACTATAAGGGATAAACATGGTAACATAGTTAATGTGCTTGAGTTGAACTAATGAGTTGATGTTTCCGAAAATCAATAAAGAGGACCAAGGAGGGTTGTATGAGTGAGGAAGTTAAATCGGTAGGAGTGTCTGGTTTTAGCAATGAGAAATATGCTTTGGATAAAATGAAGAATGTAAAAAATAGTGTATCACAAAAGGTAAAGGAAGAGAATATAAAGGCAGAAGTTCAAAAAGAGCGAGAAAAAGAGGCTAAGGACAAGCTAAAAAAATCCATAATAAGCGAAGATGATTTAAAGGTTTTGCTTTTGGTTTTTGGTTCTAGAGGTAGTAGTGTTCTTCTTGAAAAAGCACTTGAAAGAATTGAAAAGGAAAAAAAAGGCAGGGTTTTGATTTAAATGTTTTCGAAGAAAAATGATATTTCTCTTTTTGCAGATGTGTCTGAGTCTGATGCATGTATTGCGTTTCTAGGTAAGTTCTCTCCGTACATATTTCTGATAGTTCCAGGTTTAGCTAATTTTGGATCGGTATCACCTATTATTTCTCTTATTCTTTGTATTGCGTTATCTCCTTCGATAACTAATACTACACTTTTACCTGATGTCATAAACGACAAAAGCTTTTCAAAGAAATCTTTACCAACATGTTCTCTATAAAATTGATATACATCTTTTTCTGTCATCTTTACCATCTTCATAGCGACTATTTTAAAATGCTTTTCAATTATCGATATGACTTCACCAATTTTTCTTTTTTCAACAACATCAGGTTTTACTATTACGAGTGCCCTATGACTTTCCATACATCGATTAATTGTCAATTTCTTGAATTACTTCTTTCAAATTGAAAGGTTTCTAGAATATTTCTTCTAATACTATATCATCTTTGGTTCCGAATTTTTTGTCGGGACCTGCACTCGTTATGGTTATTTTGTTACCTATACTTTGAAACTTATACTCTGTATTCCATTCATCGTATAAAGCAGTTGATTTTAGGTATCCTTCTTTTACTAGTTCATTAAGAGATTTGGGTAAAGAGTATGTTGAGAGTCTGTAGTTGTAAATAGAGGCTATTATACCTTTCATTTCAATTTCGGTTGCCCTCTTACGTGTTGCTTCTTCTGCTTTGAAGAGGTTGGGTATTGCTATGGTAAGAAGTATACCTATTATTGCTAGTACTATCAAAATTTCAACTAAAGAGAAGGCTTTTTTACTCTTTAATAGGTCGTAAAACATACTAATATTATTTAAAACAATGTGTTTGGTTTCAATAAACAACTTTTATGTGATAGAGTTTATTATTTTTTACATTCATAGAATTATTGGGTTAACAGTTTTTACGATAGTGTTTTTATTTCTATTCCAAGGATGAGTGAGGTATTATTATAATTAATTTATACTGAGCTTTAAAGAAATGTATAAACTTTAGATGTGCTCTTACTTATTCAGAAAATTTACCATTGATTGTATTTTTAATAAATTAGCTAAGTATTATATAATTTAATCCTAGCTTTGGAGGATCTAATGAGAGAAATAATAAAGTACGATAATCCACTGCTTCTGAAACCTTCAGAAGAGGTTAAGGACTTCAACGATGAGATCAAGAAATTGGTAGATGAAATGTTTAAAGTCATGTATGCAAGCAATGGAGTAGGGTTAGCAGCACCACAAATAGGCATCCCCTTAAGAATTGCTGTAGTTGATGTGTCGCCTGCTGGATATGAGGGTAAAGTTGTGTTAATAAATCCTATAATAAAGAATAAGTCTAAAAAGTATTACTTAGAGGAAGAAGGATGTTTATCTATACCGGGTTTATATCTTCCTACTTTAAGACACTATTCTATATCTGTTGAATACTCAGATTTTGAAGGTAGAAGAAATATAATAAATGCTTCGGGATATTTTGCTAAAGCAATACAGCATGAAATAGATCACCTTGATGGTATTTTATTTGTTGAGAGATTTGAGGAAATGTTTGATATTGAAAAAGTACAAGAAGAAACAAGGAATAGGATAAAAGATGTTTTAGACACTATAAAAAATTTGAGAAGTGGAGTTAAGTAGATATGTTACAAAGAATAATAGAGCTGAAAAGGATTGAAATTGAAGAGTTAAAATCTAAACTACCGTTAGAGGAAATAAAGTTACTATTAAAAGATAGAGAATTACCTAAAAAGTCTTTTTTGGAAACATTAAAGCGCAAAATTAGTAACAATAAACCTGGATTAATTGCTGAAATAAAGTTTTCATCACCTTCAAAAGGTATCATAAGGAGCGGAATATCTCCAGATGAGATGGCAAGAATATATGAAAATAGCGAGTATGTTGATTGTATCTCGGTTTTAACTGAAAAGAACTTTTTTAGTGGTGATATATCCTATTTAATGATGTCTAAAAGTGTTGCTACAAAACCTATTTTGAGGAAGGACTTCATATTAGATGAGTACCAGATATATGAGAGTGCATATCATGGTGCAGATTGTATACTACTTATATCATCTTCTCTTTCCAGGGAGCAAATAGTTGATTATATTAAAGTAGCGGATAGTTTAGGCATGGATGTTCTTGTAGAAGTTTTTGAATATGAGGATTTTAAAAAGATAGAAGGGCTTTATATTCCATTGCTTGGTATAAATAGTAGAAATTTAAAAACACTCGAAGTTTCTCTTGAAAACCATGTAAAGCTTATTGGTTATATTAAGAGCTTCGGTATTAAAACTGATGTGATTGTTGCTGAGAGTGGCATAAAATCAAGAAATGATATTTTGAATTCTTTGAAGTATGGTTTTAATGCTTTTTTGATAGGTGAGACGTTTATGTCTTCTCAAGACGTATTAGGTAAAATATCAGATCTATTTGATGGTATCAAAATCATTTAATTTCAGCTGAATTTTTAGATTTTTTCATAGTTTTTACATTGAATTTTATTTAATTTTACTTACTCGTTTTACTATTTATTACGGAGGATAAAATGATAGTGTCCAAAACTGTTGATAGTATAAAAGCTACAGATTTGATGACAACTGATTTCTTTGTTTGTAAAGAAAATTTTAGTCTATTCCTTGCTATAGATAAAGTAATGAGAAAAAAGGTTCATTCAATAGTTGTTGTAGATGATAACGGGTCAATAAAAGACATAATATCCACAACCGATCTTCTAAAGGTTATTTTCTTGGAGCAGTACGATGTACATACTATGAGAGTGGGGGAAATTATGAAAAAGGATAGGGATATACTTTACATAGATAAGGATACAGGGTTAGTTGAGATACTTAGGATTATGAAATCTAACAGTATATCAACTCTTATAGTTGCAGATAATAAGCTTAGACCAGTAGGAATAGTTCACATAAAGGATGTACTTAAAATTATAGAACAGATTTTGTCATAATTTACGAAGTTTTTAACAGTTGGAATTTTGGCAGAGTTGCTCTATCAAAGTTGCTATTAGTAACTATAAAGAATTTTTTGAGTCTTATTAATAACAATTGTGGTTTTGATTGCAAGAAATTAGAATCAATTGTTATGCCTTTATTAGCGTTGGATAGTTATGGCTTAATTTATCTGAGTTAGTCAATAGTGTAGAAATATTATATTTTTGATTAATAGTTTGTATTGTTTATTTTTAAGTACCTAGTTAGGAAATTCAACATCTCAAGTTAGACTTTTTATTGAATAGTGGTTTTGATCTGGATTTTACAAAAGGAGGTTTTTTATGGTAGAGATTAATGAAAGAAACGTTCCTTATAGAGTATACGAACCTAATAGGCAATTTCCAATTAATCTTCTTGGTGTTGCAGCTAAAAAGACAATGGTTGTAGATACTAATGTTTTGACAGATGATGTTTTAGATCTTCTTCTGAAGGACTCTGAGATAATGTTTGTTATTGTGTTGGCTGGTGATGAAATAGTTAGTGTTATTGAATCAAAGGATGTACTGAACTTAATATCTACTAGGTTTGGTCATCATATATACGGAAATAAACCTATTGTTAAGTTGGCAAACAGAATTCAAAAGAATTTCTTAGTTATAGAAGCTAGTAGGCCAATAAGATCTATAATACAGAAAATTTCTAAGAATAGAGCAAGAATAGTAATAACTATAAATGGCCAAATATATGGAGTAACTAATCCTGATATCATTTATTCAGTTCTTTTGAGAATAATTGAGGAAGATTCGAAAGAAACAGGAAGATTACAGAATATGATAATAAGTAAGTCCTTATATAAGAGTAATGTAGTAGACTATAGATTTGTTTCAATACCATCGTTTAATGCAGGTGGGGATTATATATTTATAAAAGATATATCTCCATCACAATCTCTCATAGTGCTGGCTGATGTTTCGGGTAAAGGAACATCAGCAGCAATAGTCACTAGTATGCTTAGCTTCTTTTTCAAAATTATTTCGGATGATAAACTCAGTAGAGACTCTATCATAAAGGCTATTAAAAAGTTGAATGATATAATCATAGAGTATTTTGATTATGAAAAATATATAACTATGATTGTTTGTTTAGTTAACAAGGATACCAAAAAGATGGATGTAATAAATATGGGACATCAGCCTGTTTATATATTTAACAAAGGTGAAATGCTACAAAAAAGGGCTTCCAATGTACCTATAGGTCTTGTGGATATTTGTGAAGATAACATAATTATTGATGAAGTTTTTGTTGGTAGTAGGAGAGTGTTTATCTTTAGTGATGGTGTTGTTGATATAAAAAATTCTGATGATATGGAATATGGTGAAAAAAGGCTAGAAGCAGTATTGCTTTCTTGTGATAACATAGAAGACATAAAGTCTTATTTACTAGAAGATATACTATCATTTTCTGAAGAACAATACCAAGTCGATGATATATCTTTTATAGTTTTTGAGATTATTAGCTGATTAAGAATATGTAGAATAGTAAGCTCAATCCTAGGCTTGATATTAAGCTTAGTGATAGTGATGCCATAATACTTTTTGTGGAAGATACTGGAACAAGATTTTTGGTTGGTGTTTTAAAACCATAGTACGAAGATATGCTGGGCATAAATAAACCTGCTGTAAGAACTTTCATTACAACTAGTATTTGATCGTATACAGTTACTTTACTGAAAATTAATTTTGTAATCTCTGTAAAATCAACTTCGTAAAACAATATGAGTATACTTGGTCCTAGAACTAATATTATAAAGCTCGCAAATATTACTAGCACTAAAAGAGATATTGTCATCCCAATTATCCTGGGAAGTGTTAGATAAAACAATGGATCTATTCCCATTGAAACAAGTATGTCAAATTCTTTATTTACTGTCATATTACCAATTTCGACTGCTATTGCTGAAACTGACCTTGCTGTTACTATAACTAAGATAAAAAGAGGCATAATCTCTCTGTATATGACTATGATAAATACATCTGCAATGATTTCTTTTGGAACTATGTTAGGAAACTGAGTAAATAGTATTGATATTGTTGCTAGACTTAAAATTAAAGATACAAAAAATACGGATTTTAAACCTTGAATAGCGGTAAAGTATATTTGCTTTACAGTGTTTTGGTAAAGTAATAATCTTTGGTTTTTGGAATGCCTTTTAAATAATTCTAGTATGCTATAGATAGTTAAAGAAATGACACCAGAAAAATAGTCGAGTTTGCTTATTACAAATCTACCTATTCTTCCCATCATATCTTATCCTTTGTAAGAATTTCTACTATTGCTCTTATAATTTGGTCTTCACCATAAGCGTAATTCTTTCTCACAGCATTATCTATATCTACTATAATTTTGCAGACTTTTGAAATAATTACATTCATAACTTGGTTTCTAGTTTCCCCATTTAGGTTCTTTATAACTTTTGCCACATTATCAATTTTGTATTCTATCAAAGGTTTCCAAATGTTTATTCTGTCTTTCGTTTTCTCATCAACCTTTTCATTGTTTAATAGAAGTTTAACTATGTAGTTAACGATACTCTCTTTATCCACAGTAAGAATTATAATTTAGTACTAAATCAGCAATAAAATAGTTCTATCTCATGAGTGGGGTATTGTGATTTGGAATTTTTTGATTTGTGCTTATATTATTTTGATAAATCTAACTTTTGAAAACTTTGTTTAAAGTGTTATAATATTAGAAATACTGAAGTTAAAGGTAATATTTATGAGTTATATTAAGTTTTTTATATACTTTATGGTTTTTTCAGTATTTGTTTTAGCACCAGTTGATATAGTACTCAACTTTAGAGTGTTAGGTTTCAATGTCAGACTTGTAGGTATTCTGTTAGCTGTGTTGGTGTTACTTTCATTTTTTGTTCTTATAAAAGAAAGAGAGAAACTAAGTCTACCGGTTTGGGTTATATTGCTTGTATTTGTGTGTGTTATCAATTCTATATTTGTGTTTAACTCAATACTAATAACCAGGGGTATAATGTATGCTATATGGTTTTGGTTATTTGTGATTTTTGTTATATCTTTCATAAATTTGAGAAATGTGATAAATTTGGATATAGTATTAAAACTTTATGTTTTTTCTTTTCTTGTACACGCAATGTTTGGTATAATTCAGCAAATAGGTTACTACTTATTACAAGTGAATATATTTGCAACTCAACCTGGTAGAGTAAATGGATTAACTTATGAACCATCTTATTTTGCTACATATATTTCACCTAGTATGGTGCTAGTAGTTTTAGCAAGTCTTTTTGTATCAAATGAAAGTAAATTGAAGTGGCTTTTTTATGTATCTGTGGGGTTTATAACTTCAGTTTCGTTGGTATCGACATCAAAAATGTTTATCGTTATATGGATACTTAGTGGTTTTTCATTTTTGTTACTTATCATCATTATTTTATATTTCAATAAGTTTAGGGACATTGTAAGTGTTGCTTTTAATAATTTATTAAAAATAGCTTTAACATCACTACTTGTTGTATTTGGGGTAAATTTTATACTTAACTACTTGCCTACATTTTTATCTGCATCAGCATTTACTGTTCGTGAAAAGAACCGAGAAATAATGGAAACTAGACAAGAAACATCATTTGGCCCTAGGATAGAGGAATTTAAAAAAACATTACAGGTTGCTTTTGAAAATCCAATAATAGGGACTAGTTTAGGGGGAGTTGCACCTCATAAAGCAATTAGACAAGGAGTTATGCCCCAAAGTAACTTAGATGTTAAGCAGTTTGAAGGTATGAGTATATATGCTGAAATGCTTGCAGGCTTTGGTTTCGTAGGTTTTATTATATTTATCATTTTTATACTAAAACTAACATATGATAGTGCTAGAGTGATATTAAAACTTATTGAAAGTGACAATATTGGGGGAGGAGTTATATTGTTTGCTTTGATTTCAGGACTTTTTATCGAACTTTTGACGTTGGTTTTTAATCAAAACATTCTGAGATTTTATTTGTGGAACCATATTGCTGTACTTGGATTATTTCTTGAGAAGTATAGATTAAAAATATACAATCAGAGTGTATAATGTGCTTATGTCTGGAAAGGTTTAAAATTTGTCTTTATGAAATTACTTTAAATTCTAAATGGTAGATCTTTGAACGATTCTAGCTTTATTGCAAGATTATTTTTTCTTATTAGTAGTTTACAAGGTCTATATTATTAGGTCCAGAGTTATGAAAATGTAGATTATTATTAGTGTAGATACTGATAGAATTAAGAATATTAGAATAGGTTTAATAATACTTTTATAGACTATTTTCCTTTGATTTAGTATCTTCATTTTTCTATACTTCTTCAAGAATAAAGTTATGATAATTATTAATGTTACTAGTCCAACAAGTATATTGAATATGGTTTTTAATGACATAAGTTTAAATATAATGTATGAGTATAGAAACATAACTAAAAACCAAAACGTTGAAATAATGAGTAAAGGAATAATTATCTTCCCCATAAAACCTCATTTGATTGAATGAGTTTTATTGTTAGTTCTATTGCTTTTAATGATGCTGAGCTTCTTATTTTCTCTCTATTTCCGAATAGTTTAAGCTCTTTTGATAAGTAATTACCATCTTTGAGCATAGATACTATGTAAACTGTTCCTATTTCTTTTCTTGATGCATCTGTTGTAGGGCCTGCTATACCTGTTATTGCTACAGAAACGTCACTTTTGAATATTTCAAGTGAATTTTTAGCCATTTCAATTGTAGTTTCCATACTAGTGGCGTAGTATTTATTTATAGTTTCTTCTTTAATGCGTAATGCTGATATTTTTGAGGAATCAGAATATGATATTATACCTCCTAGAAAATAACTTGTTGCTCCAGGAACAGAAGTAAGTAATTGAGATAAGTATCCACCGGTCATAGATTCTGCTGTTGAAAGGGTTAATTTTCTTTTTGTAAATTCTGATTTTACTATTGATGGTATATCGCTGAGTTCTTCGGAAAAAAACATGACTACCCCTTGAGAGTTTATGCGTTCGTTTAAAAAGTTAATAATGAAGGATTTTTCCTCGTCGTAATTTTGAGGTTCAAAGTAAAAAATAGTATCAACTACTCCGTAATCTGCTATTGTATTATACTCTTTAATGCCAGAAGAAGATACTATTTCGTCAACTTTGGATTCAGGCATACCAAGGATTTTAACGAAAAACTCTTTCTTATTTCTTTTTAGTATATTGCTAGAGATGTAGTTTTTGAGGAAGTTTCTATACATAGTTTTCATTTCTTGAGGTACTCCAGGTAGTGAAATCACAAACTTTTTGTCTTTTGTTATTATGTAGCCTGGAGCAGAACCTATTTCGTTATCAATTACTATGCCTTGTTTGGGGATATAAGCTTGGCGCTTATTTATTTCTGGCATTTCTCCGTTGTTGTATTTGAGAAATTTTTCTCTTATTTTATTGAGAATAGTTTCTGATAATATAAATTCTACTCCTAAAAGTTCACCTACACATTCTCTGGTCAAGTCGTCAGCAGTAGGTCCAAGCCCCCCTGTTGTTATAATTATATCACTGTTTTCATAAGCAAATTTCAATACCCTCATTATCTCTTCTTTGTTGTCTCCGACACTTAGGATGAATCTAACATCCGCACCTATTATACCTAACTCTCTTGATAGGTAGTTTGAGTTGGAGTCAAGTATGAAACCTTTCGTTATCTCAGTACCTATTGAAACTATAGAACATCTCATATAACCTTAATTCTAAAAGATATACTTAGAAAATATTAAATATTTTTGCGCTTGGGTCATGAATCTAAGGATTAGTTAAACTTGAGAATTTTTAGGTTTTATGAAATGTAGTATCATTGAAATAGTTTGTTTATTTTTGGGTAGAGTTACTAGAAAGTTGCTTTTTGTATTTCAGACTAATTGTGCTGGAGTTTTGTAGAGTACTTTAGTAGAACTATTTATTCCAATAGTTAGGAATTTATCTTGAGAACTTTGTAGATTTTGAAAAAATCAGTGGAATAAAAAAGTCTATATTATTATAATATTTATAAAAACAAGATCTATTTTAGGCTTTCGAATGTTTATAAGGTCATATTGGTTAATTTCTAAGGAGTAGCATCTATGGAATTTATACAATATTTGAAACCCTATGTTATAGGGGGTATTGAGATTTATATTATATGGTTTATTCTATACAAAACGCTTTCTTTTCTGAAAAGAACAAAGTCTGTAGTTATAATAAACGGTATAGTAATATTTATCGTTGTTGGTATTATTTCAAAATATTTGAATTTTGAGGTTATTTCTTGGTTTTATGATAGTGTTATAAGTTATTCTGTTTTGATATTGGTATTTATCTTTAGAGAAGAAATAAGAGAAATACTTCTGAGAATAGGTTCTATTAAGATACTTACTAAAAAAAGAACATCAGTTGAAATTTATGCCAGAGAGTTAAAATCCATTATAGAAGCCATTGATAAGATGTCAAGGGAAAATATTGGTGCATTGATAGTTTTCGAGAGGAGGATTCCATTGGGGGACTATATAAGTACAGGTAAGGAAGTTGATTATAGCATAACAAGAGACATAGTAGTTAAGACATTTGAGAAAACATCGCAATACCATGATGGTGCTATGATAATAAGAGGTCTCAAAATAGTTGGTATTGGATGTATATTACCTATTGGAGGGGTACCCCCTGATTTGACACCTGATAAAATAAACAAGCGTCTTGGTACGAGACACAGGGCCGGATATGCAACTTCAAGAGAAACTGATGCAATAGTTATAATAGTATCGGAAGAAACAGGCAAAATATCAGTTGCTATGGACGCTTACTTTGACTATGATGTTGATTTAGAGGTAGTTGAAAATGTTCTCAAAAATTACTTTGAAACATTTGCTAGATAAGTTGTTGGATGACATATTCCTAAAAGTAATATCTTTGGTGCTTGCAGTTTTTATATGGCTATACCTTAAAAATCTAATAAGTACAACTTATGAATTTTATTTGCCATTGAATTACAGAGGTCTGTCTCAAGATAAAGTTATAGTAAATCAGAATGAACTACCTAATTATATTTTGGTTAAGATAAAAGGTAACAAAGAAGATGTTTCAAAAATACTCAATATACCTAAAAATTCAATTTACGCGTTTGTTGATTTGTCGGTAATTAGTCCGAAAAGTACATACCAAGTTAAACTTGTGTTACCTGAAGAAATTAAAAGATTAGAAGTATCAATATTCCCTGAAGAAATTTTTATTGATCTTGATATGATAGTTGAAACTAATTTGCCTATTGTCATTTTGAATTCTGATAGATACCAAACTTTTCCAAAGGAGGTAAGAGTTAAAACTCTATCTAGAAATGTGCCAAAATTGTCGGCTATTGAACTCTTAGTTGACACAAACAAAAGTTATGATAGGATAATACTTGAAGGAGATAATTTTACTGTATTTTATCCACAAGTCATATTTGTCAGCAATATAGGTATAAGGTAGTCATTTTGAAAAATTAGTATGGATTACTTATACTGATGGCCTTTTACTAAGTACCAAGGCTTGCTGTTGGAGGATAAATTTAGTTTTGTAGTAGGTGTAATTTATTATATTTATTGTAGTTAAACATATGAATAAAGAAGGCTTTAAGATAAAATTAAGCTTAGGAAAGAAAATATTCCTTTCCGTTTCATCTGTAATGATCATAATGATAGCAGTTATATACACTTCTACCGTCCGTTCAATAACGGATGGTCTTGAAGGTGAGATTAAGGTTAGAGGTGGGTCAATATCGAAAAATGTATCTTCTTCGTTGTCTACTATAATGTCTTCGATAATAGCAGATAAAATAGCACGAAATCCTCAAATCGAGAAGGAAATATTTTCCTCCAAAGAGATTATGAAATCTGTTCTTCTAGATCTTCAGCTTAAGGAAGAATATATAAACCTTATAGAAACTTTTGCTGATATACCTAAAACAGAAGATATTATGTGGGCAACTGTAATTGACATGGATAATAATGTAATAGCGCATTCTAGCCCAGTAGTAGGTTTTATGGAAAAATTTCAATTACCTAAAGGTACTTATAAACACGAGGATATAATGTTTGTTTATAGTACACTAATTACGAATTTAGTTATTAGAAAAAAAGGGTTCTTGGAAAAAGTGTTTTTAGGTTTTGTTGATGAAGGACTTGATTTAAAGTTAAGTAGAGATAAAGTAATTTTGACTGTTTCGGATAAACTTGGTTTCGATAGCAAAAGATCAGAAGAGATAATAGAAGTTGCATCAAAAAACCTTAAGGATAATCTGAAAAACAACTATGAGAAACTTTCAATTCTATACTGGCAGATAAAGTCAATCCAAAGAAAATATGAGAAGGGTAATTTAGGTTTGAAATTCAGATCAGAGTTGTCAAGGTTGGTTGAAGTTTTAAATTACAATTATATTACGTATGAACTAGTAAAACCGTATTTTGATCAATTTAAAAGTTTTTTAAATGATAATAAGGAGCTTATTTCAAGAGAAGAATATGACTATATCCTAAACATGATGGAACAGTTTATTATTAGTAGTTTTGGTATTATTGGTTTTCTACAGTACTATTATGAGAATCAAGGGAGTAAATCTCAAAGAAGACTTTTATTTTCTTATCCTGTTTTGATAAAAGGTGATATAGGTAAATATGTAGCGAATCTATACATAGGTATGTCCACAGAGAGTATAGATAGGACGATTCAGAATGTAGAAAGGCAGGTTCAGATTGGAGCATTGGTTGCTATACTTATTGCTGTTTTGCTTGTTGTTTTTCTGTCCAGTAGAATTTCAAAAGGTGTTAGAATAATAACAGATGCTATGAATAAGCTTTCAGAGGGTGATTTAACGATTAGAGCTTATGTTAAATCAAGTGATGAGATAGGTTTTATCGCGATGAACTTTAATAATATGGTTGAACAGATTGCTGAAAAAGAGAGAATGAGAGATATAATGAACAAGGTAGTGTCAGAAGAAATTGCCAGGGAGCTTATCAGTAAAGGAATAGAACTTGGTGGAGAGATGAGATTCGCAACAATGTTGTTTTCGGATATAAGAGGTTTTACATCTATGAGTGAAAAAATGGATCCACGAGATCTTGTTTCAATTCTTAATGAATATATGACAGAAATGGTTGAGATAGTTAAAAAATATAGAGGAGTTGTAGACAAGTTTGTAGGAGATGAAATAATGGTAGTATATGGAGCTCCTATTTCATTTGGAGAGATAAATGATGCATTATTGTCTGTTGTTACTGCTTATGAAATGATAAAGAGAATGGAATACTTACACTTAAAATGGAAGGAAGAAAATAAACCTCTTCTAACACCTGGTATAGGTATAAACTCCGGTAATGTAGTTGCTGGCAATATGGGATCTAAGGATAGATTAAGTTACACCGTTATCGGGGATGCTGTTAATACTGCTGCAAGATTATGTGGAGCTGCTATGGGCAATACATGTATAATAAGTGAAAATACTTATCAACTCGTGAAAGACTTTATAGATGTTGAAGAGCAAGACCAAATAAAAGTGAAAGGTAAAAGCGAACCCCTCAAAGTATACAAGATTGCCTCAATTAACCAAAGGGGTTACTCAAAAGTGCAAGAGATTTTGTCACCAATTACATCATAATTGAAAAATCCGAAATATAATGGGATCTTCCATAACTTATTGTTAAAAAAGCTTGTTTGTATTTAGTTGGAGAGGAAAGAACTAATTCTACTAATATTTTGTTGTTATATCTTATTACATTTTCTATACCTACTTTGATATTGTTGCTTTCAAAAATTTTCTTCTTCTGCATAAGATATTCTTTTATTTTTTTTTCAAGCGTTCCTGAAACTAATATTCTCTTCTTCTTGGCATTAGATAAGTCATCTGTGTTTAGTATGTACTGTATTTCTGATACTAAATCTCTAACTATGGGGTCTACATTAGGAGTTAGATAGTTGTCATAGTAAAAAAGCTCTGGGAAATATCTATTAGGATTAACTATTACATTATCAAAAGAAATACCAGATCCTATCGTTATGGATGAAGATCTATTTATTTCAATGTTTATGTTTGTTGATATGTTATTATATATTATGCTTATGTAGGTATTTACTCTGACTGGTGCTGTTGAATAGATTGTTATATTATCGTTATTTCTAGTTATCTCTAAGTTCCATAGAGTAGGTAACCCATCGAAAAGAGGTAGAAATATGTCAAAATTTATACCAGTTATATTCCTAAATGATCTTCTGAAAACTTCAAATGTTATTTCTTCATTTAGCGTCGTTAGATACTTAAAAAATGATATCAGTTGAGATTCTCCAATAATTTCTGATATGTATCTGTATATAAGAGGATACTTCCTGTATCTAATGATATCTGGGGTATCTTTAGCTAGTGATAAGTACTTTAGTTGTGATAGATAATTTTTAAATATGGTATCTTTTACTTGACTTGATCCAAAAATTTCAGATAGAACTTGAATACTAATATATTGTATAAATCCTTCTATTATGTCAGTGATCTCATAACTTATTTTCTTTCCAAGGCTTAGGTGAAGTAATTCATGAGATATGAGTATTAAATCTTCTAACCTTTCAATGTTTGAAAAGTAATCGTTAACAACTGAGGTTAGTTTGTTTATTATTATGTTGTCACCAATTACCTCGGAAAAAGTTGATTGTGGATAGTATATTATATTCAGTTGACTAGGTGTCTTTAGTTCAAATTTTTTTTTGATTACTGATAGAGAAAGATTCAAGAAAGATATTAAGTCAAGTGATATACTTTCATTTCCCTCGGGTATTATTAAGTCTATTTTTGTGCTATTCAAAGATATGCTTACAAAATCAAGATAACCAATTATTATTGGTGTGTTAATTTTTCTCTGTATAGTTATTGTATCTTTATTCACTTCTAAAGGTTTGTTATCAACGAATATTTCAGGAACGTCAATGGTTCCTACTTCTATGTATAAGCTAGAGTTAATATTTTCAACATCATCAATGGTTAGGTAAGGTAGATTTCTTAGTGTTTCGGATATAACAACTATTCCTTTGCTTTTATATTCTTTAGATATACTATAGTCATACACAATTTCTACTTCTGTTTTTTCTTCTTTTTTGACATCAACGTAATATATAAATGTTCCTCCACTCGATTTTTTTCTGAAACTTGCCTTTGATTTGTTAACTCTGATGAAAAGTACTTCTCTATCGATGAGAAATTCAAAATCTCTTCCATCGCTTTCAAATGATACAGAGTATGTTATTTGATTTTTAGGTATTGATATATTTACTTTAATGTCGCTAATTTTGGCTTCTAATAGTGATGTGAATGAGAGAATAAATACTAAAATTACGCATATCCTAAACATAAAATTCAAGAGAATAAGGCCTTTAAGAAATCTATGAACTTCCTTAATATGCCTTTTTTCTTACTATTCTGCTTTTTAATGATTTCTTCGACTTCTTCTTGAAACAGATTTTTTCTTGCATAATTTTCATCAAACTCAATATCTTCGAATAGATGTTTTTTATCGGAGCTTATTATTCTTGCTGTTATCTTTTTCCATCCAAGTTCTCTTGCAGATAATAATCTTCTATATCCTGCGATTAAAATGTAATCATCGGATATTACTATAGGATTTATAAGCCCTATTTCTTTCATACTCTTTTTTAATGGAGTTATGTCACCTATGTACTTTCTCTGCCTATTTTTTACCTTTATTTTATCTACCTCAACTTCTTTTATTTGAAAATCCATTTCAGTGATTATTATCAACAAAAACTCTAGAGTTTTTCAATTTTCTGATGTACTCAATTTTTTATATACTAATTTTTTCAGAATTTTCTGATGATTAGCTATTGCATTTAGAATAATGTACTATAAAGAATATGGATATGAAAAAGTATATAGTATCAATAGGTGGGGGAATATTGCAGGAGAAGATAATAAATGAGATAAGGAATATGGGTTTTAAGTCAATAGTCTTTGACAAAGATCCTCATTGTTTAGGTTCTGAAATAGCAGATTTGTTTTTCCCGATAAGCACGAGGGACTATGTAGGTATACTTCAAAAGTTGAAGGAAGATAATTTGATAGATGAAGTTATAACAGCAATTACTGTGGGTACAGATATGTCATATACTGTTGCTAAAATAAATGAGATTGTTGCCCCTTATTTAGTTTCTCCAGATACAGCGCTTAGGACAACAAATAAGTTCCTTATGAGAAAAACACTTCATGAGAATGGAGTTAGTGTGCCAGAATTTTATCTGTGTAATTCTATTGAAGATTGTCTTGAGGCATATAAGTTGCTTTTATCAAAGGGTAAGACTACTGTTATAAAACCAGTTGATAATATGGGGGCACGTGGTGTGAAGATGGTTGTTGATGAGAAAGATTTGATTTCTTCTTTTCAAGAAAGTGTAAGTTATTCTATGGAACAGAGAGTTATTCTTGAGGAGTATATAGATGGAGATGAATTGAGTGTTGATGCATTAGTATATAATGGAGAAGTTATTGTAACTGGAATTGCCGATAGAATAATAGAATACCCACCTTACTTTGTTGAGACTGGACACATTATGCCTACTAGTTTGCCGAGTGATATTGTTAGACTAGCATTGGAAGAATTTAAAAAGGCTGTAAAAGCAGTTGGAATAGTAAATGGTGCAGCAAAAGGAGATATAAGGATTAAAAAGGATGGAAAAGTTTATGTAGGTGAGATAGCATCAAGACTTTCAGGTGGATTTATGTCAACTCATACCTTTCCGTATTCAACAGGTGTTAATCTTATGAGAAACATACTACTTATACACCTTGGTAAAGAACCAGAAATAGGGAATTATGAATATAAGTTAGTTGCTATTGAAAGAGCAATAATACCTTACAAAGGAGTTGTAAAATCAATAAAAGGTATTAATCTGGCTAAATCCATAGATGGAGTAAAGGATATTATAATAAAAGTTAAAGAAGGAGATGAGATAGTAGACCCAAAAAATAACTTAGACAAAGCTGGTAACGTAATAGCAGTAGGTAAGACAAAGGAAGAAGCTATTAGGAATGTTAATAAAGCTCTTAGAAGTATAAAAATAGAGACTTTGAATAATATGGGTTTTATTTCTGATGTTGAAATCCTGAAAATAGCAAAGGAAAAGTTTAATGGTAGTTGTTATGTTTGTAAAGAATGTAATGGGGAAGCTTGTAGAGGCAAAATGCCAGGAATTGGAGGAGTAGGTAGTGGTCAGACTTTTGTTGAGAATGTTAAGTCTCTAAAGAAGTACAAGTTGCTTCCTAGATATATACATTCTGTTGATAGTATTGATATTTCGTTTGATTTTTTGGGAATTAAACTTGATATGCCCGTTGTAGTATCTCCTGTTACAGGTACTAAGACAAATCTTGGAGGATTAGTTGATGAGCTTGAGTATGTTAGATGGGTGTTAAAGGGAGCTATGTTTGCTGGTACTATTGCAATGGTTGGAGATAGTGCTACACCTGATAAGTATAAAGTAGGTATAAAAGGAATACTTGAAAATTTTGGTAATGGTGTAGGAATTTTCAAACCTAGAAAAGATAATAGTGAAATCCTGAAAAGGATAAAAGAAGCAGAAGAAGTTGGAGCTTTAGCTGTAGGTATGGATGTTGATGGTATTTCAATCCTTACTATGCGTTTGAAAAATCAGGAAGTAAGTCCTAAAAGCTTTGATGAACTTAGATATTTGATAAGTTCAACACATCTGCCTTTCGTTGTAAAAGGAATTATGACGGTTGAAGATGCTATTCTGGCTTATAGAGCAGGAGCTAAAGTTATAGTAGTATCAAATCACGGAGGAAGAGTGAACGATTCGTTACCAGCAACTATTGATGTATTGCCGGAAATAGCGAAGGTTTTAAAGGGGAAAAATGTAATAATAGGAGTAGATGGAGGTTTTAGAAGTGGAGCAGATGTAGTAAAAGCTTTGTGTTTGGGAGCTAATTTTGTTGGGATTGGAAGACCTGTAACTATATATGCTTTTGGAGGTGGGGTAGATGGAGTAAAGTACTACTTAGAAAAGATAAAAAATGAAATAAAAGAAACACTTAGGATATTGGGTGTTGAGTCGATTAAGAATTTATCCGCTAATTACATTAGAAACTTTGAATAGTTATTGAGATTTTATGAGAAGATATTATGTGGAAATATAGTAGAAGTTAACTTGGGTTTGGTTTTTTTTGTTTACCAAAACCTAGATATTCTTTGTGATAAGCGGTTGATAACGGTTAGAGTTTTTTAGATTGATTGGTGCAATTTGTGTAAATTTACCTGATAAATAAATTCAGATAATTTTTATTCTGATTTAGTTTTTACTGTTTCCTTTGTGTTGAAATTGATTTATCTATTATTTCCTTCTCTGCATCGATTCTAGATAAAGCTATTCTACCTAGATTATCAATTGAGATAACTTTTGCTGTTATTGTGTCTCCTATGCTCAAGTATTCTCTTATATCTTTTACTCTAGATCTAAATAGTTTTGATACGTGGATCATACCTTCCTTTCCAGGCATAACTTCGATAAATACGCCGTAATCTTCAATCCTAGTTATAGGACCTGTGACAATATCTCCTACTTTTACACCTTCAATTATATTTTTTATTATGTTGTAAGCTTTTTCTATATCTCCCTCTCCTGGTTTTGAAGATATTGTTATTTTGCCTTCAGGTGATATATCGATTTTAACTCCGGTGTCTTGTATTATCTTCTTTATTACTTTACCACCGGGGCCTATTACATCTGCTAATTTGTCAGGATCAGTTTTTATAAATTTTATTCTAGGTGCGTGATCTGATATTTTTAGCTCTTTTCCTTTTACTTTTTCTTCCATTATATCAAGTATTTTATTCCTTGCTTCTTTTGCTATATAGAGTGCTTCTTTTAGGATGGGTAGAGGTAATCCTTCAATTTTGAGATCCATTTGGAATGCTGTTATTTTATCTCTAGTACCTGCTACTTTGAAGTCCATGTCACCAAACTTATCTTCGAGTCCTTGTATATCGACTATCAGGTCGTATTTACCTGTTTTTTCATCAAGCACTATACCCATTGCTATACCTGCTACCAGATCAGATATTGGTACTCCAGCATCTATGAGCGAAAGTGAAGCACTGCATACCGTTGCCATAGATGAAGAACCGTTTGATTCAAGTATTTCTGAAACTACTCTTATTGTATATGGAAACTTATCTTCGGGTGGTAAAACTGCTTCAATTGCTCTTTCTGCAAGATGCCCATGTCCTATTTCTCTTCTGGATACAGGGCCTAGCTTTTTGACTTCTCCAGTAGAGAAAGGTGGAAAGTTATAATGTAACATAAATCTTTTAAATCCTTCTTCTTCGATATCATCTATGAATTGTACATCACTGGCACTACCGAGTGTTGTTATACCTAAACTTTGCGTTTGTCCTCTAGTGAAAATTGCAGATCCATGTGTTCTGGGAAGTACTCCAAGTTCGCACCATATTGGTCTTATTTCTTTTGGTTTTCTTCCATCTATCCTTATACCTTCTTCCAAAACTTGTCTTCTTAGTATATCTCTTTCCATCTCTTCTATGTAAAATGTTACATCATTCCAATTTATGTTGTTTGCTTCTTCACCTAAATTTTGGATTATATCGTTTCTTATTGAATTTACGATTTCATCCATATTGCTTTCTCTTGTTTTTTTGTCCTGGACATTCATTGCTTCTTTCATCTGTTTTTCGTACTTCCATATTATGTCAAAAACTTCTTTTGGAAGTTCTCTTTGTTCTATTTGAATTTTCTCTTTTCCTATTTGTTTTGCTATTTCTTTTTGGAAATCTATTAGTTCTATTATATATCTATTCGCAAATTCTAGTGCTCCGTACATTTCTTCCTCATTTACTCCTTTGGTACCCCCTTCTATCATTGTGATACCGCGCTCTGTTCCTGCTACTATTATGTCTATAAGTGATTCGTCTATTTGTGCGAAGGTAGGATTCAAAATGTAATTTCCATTTATATATCCAACTCTTACTCCTCCAACAGGTCCCCTAAACGGTAGGGATGAAATCATAAGCGCTATTGAAGAAGCAAAAATGGCTACTACATCCGAAGGATTTATCTGATCTGCTGATAGTACCATTGTTATTACTTGAACTTCGTTTATAAATCCTCTGGGAAAAAGTGGTCTTATAGGTCTATCTATAAGCCTTGATATTAGGATCTCTTTGTCAGAAAATTTACTTTCTCTTTTAACGAAACCTCCTGGTATCTTACCAGATGCATAGAATTTCTCAACATAATTTACAGTTAAGGGTACGAAATCTACATCTTGAACTTTATCACCGTAATTTACTGTTGATAAAACAACTACATCTCCATATCTAACTAGTACAGCAGAATCAGATTGCTTTGCAATATGCCCTGTTTCAACTACAAACTTTTTGCCACCTATCTCTCTACTAAAAACTTTTAAACCATTCATAATGATAAACCTTTCAATGTATAAGTTTATTCAGGTATTATAAAAGAAGTTTTTACTACAATACTAGTTTATAAAGTTTAGGTTTGATAGGATATTTTTTCGAACAAATGAGTTATAGCCTCAATTTACTTTCTAATAGAGGTAAATTGAGTAGTAAAGTAGTTTTGTCGTTGAATTTTTTATCTAATATTTTTAACTTTTATAATTAAAGTAGTATTTTGGGGGCGAAAACTGATGGTTGGACAAAAGTTAGATGTTGAGAAGTTGAAACAAACAGCCAGAGAAGTGAGAGAGAAAATTCTTATTATGACTCATGAAGTGAATAGTGGTCATCCTGGTGGATCAATGTCGTTGGTTGAGATTATGTTATCATTATACTTTTATAAGTTGAAATATGATCCTAAAAATCCTGATTGGGATGACAGGGATAGGGTCATAATTTCTAAAGGACATGCTACTCCTGTAGTTTATCTTACCTTAGCCAAAGCTGGTTTCTTCAAAGAAGAAGATTTGATGAAAGGTTTTAGAAGATTTGGACATATTTTTCAAGGACATGTTTGTGTAGATGTGCCAGGGATAGAATTCAATACTGGTTCTTTGGGGCAAGGATTATCTGCGGGTATAGGAATGGCTTTAGGTGCTAGGTATAAAAAGAAGGATTATAGTGTTTATGTTATTTTAGGAGATGGTGAGGTGCAAGAAGGTAGTATATGGGAAGCAGCTATGTTTGCATCTCATCACAGAATTGAGAATCTTTGTGCTATTATTGACTATAACAAGGTACAAGAAAATGGTTTTGTTAACGATATCTTGAGTATAGAACCTCTAAAGGATAGATGGGAATCCTTCGGATGGAACTACATAGAAATAGATGGCCATAATTTCAATGAGATATTTGATGCTTTAGATGCTTTTACTTCAAGTAGGGGTAGTGGCAAACCTACAATAATAGTAGCAAACACTGTGAAAGGTAAGGGGGTATCCTTTATGGAATACAAACATACTTTTCATGGTAGGGCTCCTAATAAGGAGGAATTGGATAATGCATTAAAAGAGCTTAAGGGAGGAAACGATGATTGAAATTCAGCCTAAACCTACTAGAGATGGATTTGGTGAAGAGCTTGTAAAGTTAGGGTATGAAAATGAAAAAATAATAGTTTTATCAGCAGATCTTGAAGATTCAACTAGAGCAGAGTATTTCAAGTTCAAGTTTCCAGATAGATTCTATAATACTGGTATAGCAGAGCAGAATATGGTAGGTATAGCGGCAGGTCTAGCAAAAGAAGGATTTATAACTTTCGCTACATCATTTGCGGTTTTTCTAACAAATAGAGCGTATGATTTTATAAGAATCTCTATTTGTTACAATAACCTGAATGTTAAGCTCGTTGCGTCTCATGTGGGTGTTACAGTAGGAGAAGATGGTGCTACAGCACAATCTTTAGAGGATGTTGCGATAATGGCAGTGTTACCTAATATGAGAGTGTTGTGCCCTGTTGATTATATAGAGGCTAAAAAGATAACTAGATATGTTGCTAATGAGTTTGGTCCATTCTATGTAAGGTTGAGTAGAGCTCCCTATCCTGTTTTAACTTCTGAGAATGATACTTTCGAGTTTGGTAAGGGTAGGGTTTTTGTTGATGGAGAAGATCTAACTATTATATCTTACGGAATAACCGTTTCTGAAAGTATAAAAGCTTCAGAGGAGCTTAAGAAAGAAGGAATATCTGCAAGAGTTGTAAACTTAAGTACACTAAAGCCTCTTGATGAAGAAGTTATATTAAAGTCTGCAGAGGAAACAGGAGCAATACTTGTCGTAGAGGAGCACCAAGTAATAAATGGACTTGGTAGTATGATTGCAAGAGTACTAGCTTCAAAAAAACCTGTACCTATGGAATTTGTGGCAGTTAATGATGTATTTGGTGTATCCGGGAAACCTTATGAGTTATTGGAACATTTCGGACTTGACTATAAGCATATAAAAAATGCAGCAATCAATCTAATGAAAAGGAAAAAATCTTCACTTTTGGTATGAAAAGTAATCGATATAAACATTCCTCCTAAAGGATCTTATATCGTATTTAATCATATATGTGTTTATTCTGACTTCAAAGTTATTGGGAGTGTTTATACTAAACCTAGTTATTTCGCTATTGTTAATTAGAAAAACAATACTACTATTGTAGACTATTATTGTTAGCAGTGAAGTATCTGACATGAATGTATTCGATAAAGTGAAATAGATGTTTGTAAGTGGCGAAACGAAATATGTTTCTACTACATTGGTATTTATAGTATCATCAAAGTAGTACTTGAATGAAATTTTGGAGTTTTCTCTGTATGAAAATAACTCCATTTCTAATGCAACATTTGTAAGCTTGTTAAGCGCATAAATAGAAAATCTACCTCTCGGAAATAATGGTATCGATGATATACCACTACTGTCTGTTGAGTCTTCTCTTATACTAAATAAGATAAATCCATTAGAGATTGAAACATTCTCTCTTTTCAACTGAGAAAAACCTATAAATGTTTCTCTGGCTGTCCATATAGAGTTGTCAAATGATTGAAAATCGTCAAATAAGAAATCTTTATTATAAAGGTCATCCTGCTCAGGCAGTAGATTACAAGAAGATGTAAAAAACATTATGATAAAGAAAACTACTATCATCTAGTTTAATTATAATCAAGATGTTATCTAGATTCAAAAGTTAACTGTACTTCTACAGAGAAATCGAAAATTTTTCAAAAGCAGAGTGTTTGAAGGTTAAAGATTTTTAGAATTTTGTATTTTTCATATTTGTTTTCTTTTGAATTGAAAGTAATGTTTTTATAAATTTACAATCTAATTAAATCTTCGGAGGCTTATATGAAGCGATTTTTTTTAAAATTTATGAAGAATTGGTTTGTGTTAAATCTTATCTTGACGGGATTTTTATTTGGTGTTATACTTTCGTTTAGTTTTTTAGGAGTGAGTTGTGGTGGATCGCAATCAGGCTTTTTGTCTTTTGCTAGCAGTGTTGATTTATCTAAGCTTCCTGAAGAGTACAAATATGCTTATGCTGTTCAAAAAGTTCTTAATGAGGTTGCACAAAAAGTGTCTCCCGTTGTAGTAAACATAAAGAGTGAAGATGTTATTGAATATACATACCGAGATCCATTTAACTTTTTCTTTGATGATGAACTTTTGAGGAGATTTTTTGATTTACCTGAAACTCCTAAAGAGAGAAAGTATAGAAAGGTTATACCTAGTCTGGGTTCTGGATTTATAATATCAAAAGATGGTTACATACTTAGCAATTTGCATGTGATAAGACCTGCCGGTAAGATAGCAAAAAATATTATAGTAACCATACTTAGTTCAGGGAAAGAGTATAAAGCGCGAGTTATCGGTTATGATGAAGAAACGGATATAGCGTTGCTAAAAATAGATCCTAGAGAAGATCTACCTGTAGCAATACTAGGTGATTCTGATAAGGTTAAAGTTGGTGATTTTGCTATCGCTGTAGGTAATCCTTTTGGTTTGAATGGTACTTTTACATTTGGAACGATAAGTGCGGTTAACAGGGATATTCAGGGTAATGTGTTTTCCAAGTATATTCAAACAGATGCTCCAATAAATCCAGGTAATAGTGGAGGACCTTTAGTTAATATATTTGGAGAGGTTATTGGTATAAATACTATGATAATATCACCTAATCAGCTTACAGGTACTGCAGGTAATGTTGGTATTGGGCTTGCAATACCTATAAATACTGCTAAAAGAGTTATAAAACAACTTATAGACAAGGGTAAGGTTGAAAGAGGTTATATAGGGGTTAGTATATCGGAACTAGATGAAGAAACTAGGAAGCAACTAAATCTACCAAGTGATGTAGGAGTACTTGTAAGTAGAGTTGAGCCTGGAAGTCCTGCTGAAAGAGAAGGTATAAAACAGGGTGATATAATAGTTGAAGTCGATGGTAAGAAAATCTCAAAATTTGACGATTTGCTTGATAATATTGCTTCGAAATCTCCGGGAGAAATTGCTAAAGTTAAAGTCTTCAGGGATGGGAAGTATATAGATTTTAACTTAAAGGTTACTGCAAGACCGAGTTCTGATGAACTTGCAAAAAGATATGAGGAAGGAGATTCAAATCAATCGACACAGAAAGAGTATAAAGGCGTAATTGTTAGTAATAATCCAAATGGTAATGGAGTAGTTGTTATTGATGTTAAAGAGGATAGTAGTTTTAGCGGAATACTCCAGAAAGGAGATGTAATCATAGAAATAAATAATCAGAAAATAGATAACATAAGTGATTTTGAGAAATTTTCAAGAAATAATCAGAATCAGAAAAGATTCCTTATCAAATTTTATAGAAACGGTATGTTGATGATAAGAGGTTTTTCAATTAAATAGGAGGCAAGTTATGGATGTTAAACCTTTGAGTTTTGAGACACCAATTGTTGAAATGGAAAAAAAGATAGAAGAAATGAAAAATTCATTAGGTCTTGATGATAACGCTCCGGAAATAAAAAATTTATACAAACAGTTGGAGGACATAAAAAACAAGGTATACTCAAATCTTACGGAATGGCAAATAGTTGAGATATCGAGGCATCCTGAGAGACCTACTTTTGTTGATTATCTTAATAGCATTTTTAAGGATTTTATTGAACTTGCAGGTGATAGGTATTTTGGTGATGACAAAGCGATAATAGCAGGTTTTGGTAAGTTGGACGGGAAGAGCGTATGCATAGTTGGGCAGGAGAAGGGAAAAACAGTTGAAGAGAAAATAAAGAGGAATTTTGGTATGCCTCATCCGGAGGGATACAGAAAGGCTTTAAGGGTTATGAAGTTAGCTGAGAGATTTAGAATACCTGTTATAACATTTATAGATACTGCTGGAGCATATCCTGGTGTTGGAGCAGAGGAGAGAGGTCAAGGTGAGGCTATAGCGAGAAATCTCTTTGAGATGTCGGGACTCAAGACACCATTGATTGGAGTTGTCATTAGCGAAGGAGGTAGTGGCGGAGCTCTTGCGATAGGAGTCGTTGATAGAATTTTTATGTTGGAGTATGCTATATACTCTGTTATATCTCCAGAAGGATGTGCTTCGATACTTTGGAAAGATGCTTCGAAAGCACCTGAGGCAGCAAAAGCTCTTAAACTAACTGCAAAGTGGTGCAAAGAATTTGGTATAGTTGATAAAATTATCAAAGAACCTCTTGGAGGAGCACATAGAAATCCAGAATTTGTTTTCAACAACCTAAAGTCAGAACTAATCAAGGAAATTGATACCCTGTCTAAGTTTTCAAATGAACAACTCATAAAGATGAGATATTCGAAATTTAGGAATCTTGGAGTTTACGAGGTAAAGTAAATTTATGATAAAATATTTTACATCTGGTGAATCTCATGGTAGAGGTATATCTGTAATAGCTTATGGTTTTCCTTCAAATATACCAATAGATGTTGATTATATCAACAATGAACTCTCGAGAAGACAGAAAGGGTATGGTAGAGGCGGTAGAATGAAAATAGAGAAAGATACTGTCGATATAATAGGTGGTGTTAGAAACGGTAAAACGATAGGTAGCCCTATATCGATGGTTGTATGGAATAAGGATTGGGAAAATTGGAAGGATAAAAATCCTCCTAAAGTTACTAAACCTAGACCTGGACACGCAGATTTGATAGGAGTCTTAAAATATGGTTTTGATGATATAAGAGATGTACTTGAGAGAGCAAGTGCTAGAGAGACATCAGCAAGAGTTTGTGTAGGAGCATTGGCAAAGTATACTCTTGAGAAATTTTTTGATGTTAGAATATTTTCGCATGTTGTTGTTTTTGGTGGAATTAAGGTTGATTTAAATGGGCTTACATACAAAGATATAATTGAAAATTCTCTGTTATCTGATGTTGGTATTGGAAACCCTGAATTTGAAAATGAGATAAAATCTTACATAGACAAAGTTAAATCAGAAGGAGATACTATAGGTGGTATCATAGAAATAGTTGTCCTGAATCCTCCAATAGGTTTAGGTAGTTATACACATTGGGAAGATAAGATAGATGCCAGAATTGCGTATGCTGTTATGAGTATTCAGGCAATAAAAGGAGTTGAGTTTGGAATGGGATTTAAGATGGGTATGGTAAGTGGTAGTCAAGTGCATGATGAAATATCTTGGAATGGTAGAAGATTTGTAAGATATTCTAATAATGCTGGTGGAATAGAGGGCGGAATGACAAATGGAGAGCCTATTATATTAAGAGCAGTTATGAAACCAATTTCTACTCTCATGAAACCTAAAAAGTCTGTTGATATGGTTACGAAGGAAGAATTTCTAGCACATGTTGAAAGATCTGATGTGACTGCTGTACCCTCTGCTGGAGTTGTAATTGAGTCTGTTGTTGCTATTGAATTGCTCAATGCTTTATTGAAAAGATATGGTGGAGATGATATAAGGCTTATAAAAAACTCATTTGAGTCGGATGATATCCAGAAGCACAGAACAGGTTTGGAAGTATTAGAATCTTCTTATCATTCTTGTTATTTTGATGCTTAATTTTGAACTAGTCATAGAATTTTTCAAAGTCTATTTAATCTAAAATCCTTTGAGAGAGTTAGTGTATTTTTTGTATCAGTTAGTAAATTTTTGGATCTTAATGTATATATCTAATTAGGTTTTGGTTATTTGGGTATTAATTTTGGGGTAGTTGTTATCTGTCATTCTTAATTGTAAATCTAATTTGAAATGGTTATATATTAGCATATACTATTAATCTAGATGTCTAAGGTTGTTTTAGTTACTGGAGGAAGTATAGGTATAGGTAGAGCGATTTGTTTAAGGTTTGCTAAGTCGGGGTATAATGTAGTTTTCTCATACTATAAAGATGCAGAAGAAGCAGAAAGAGTAAAAAGAGATTGTATAGATTTAGGGGCTAAGAGCGTGTTTTTTTATTATCTCAATTTAGTTGATGATAATAGTATAAAGAAATTTGTAGCAGAGGTTATAGGTAGATACAGTAGAATTGATATATTAGTAAATAATGCTGGTGTTATTGCTTGGAAAAAACTTGAAGATCAAACGTTTGATGAGATAGCTTTGCAGGTTAGAGTTAATCTTGAAGGACTTATCAAGATAACTAAAATTTTACTTCCATATGTTAAGGATAAGATAATCAACATATCGAGTGGGGCAGGTAAAACAGGTTTTTCTGAATTGACTACATACTGTGCTACTAAGTTTGGAGTGAGAGGTTTTACTCAAGCGATTGCTAAAGAATTACATAACATAAAGGTTATATCTGTCAATCCTGATATGACGCAGACAAGAATGACTAATTTTGTTGGTAGACCACCTGAAGATGTAGCAGAGATAGTATTTAAAGTTGCTGAAAATATTATAAATGTTTCTTCTGGAGATGATGTTGATGTTTGGAAATTTGCTTGATTAGGAGGAATATATGAAAGTTTCAATAATGTATGTTAAGGCTGGTGCAGGACACATATCTGCAGCAAGAGCATTAGCAGATGAACTTAAAGCATTGTATCCTGAAGTTGAACCTTTGTTGTATGATGGGCTTACGGGTGCTCCTAATTATGTAAGAAATATAATTGAAAAGGGATATTCAACAGCATCGAATTTCTTTCCACCTATATGGAATTCTATATATGCTATAAGTAAACTCTACCTAATTAGAAAGATTGAGGTTGATTTAGTAAATCTGTACATAAAAAAGCATGTAAAAAATTATATTCTAACAGAAAAACCTGATAAGATTGTTATTGATCACTTTTTTGTAATAAAGCCTGTTTATGAGATAGTTAAAGAAGAAAAGTTGAATACAAAAGTTTTAGTTATAGCAACAGATCCATTTACTTGTCATCCAATATGGTTTACATATCCTGATATTGATCTTGTAGTGTTTAGTGAAAGGATGAAAAACTATGCGATTAGGTATGGTGTTTCACCTGATAGGATAGCAGTTTTACCAATAATCCTCAATAGAAAGTTTAACTCAAAACTTCCAGATGATGAAATTAGAAAACTCAAAGATAGATATGGTTTTTCACTAGATAAACATCTAGTTTTGATTGCTGGTGGAGGTGAAGGGTTACCAAACGGTGAGCTTTTTTTAGAAGAGATTGCTAAATCTGATCTTGATGTTGAGATAGCTATAGTTTGCGGTAGAAATGAAATTCTTAAGCAGAAAAGTGAAAATATTGCCAAGAAATATACTAACAAAAGAGTAGTAGTATATGGGTTTGTTGATTTTATGTATGACCTTATGAATATGTCTAGTGTAGTTATAACTAAAGGTGGGCCTGCAACAGTAATGGAGACACTTATTCTAGAGAAACCACTTATAATAACATCCTATATATGGGAACAGGAAAAGGGTAATGTAGAGTTTGTTGAACAAAATTCTCTAGGCTTCTATGAGACTAAGCCTAGAAAAGTTGTTGAAAAAGTGAGAAAACTTTTGTTTGATGAGGATCAGGTTAGAAGATTCCAAGAGAATATCAGAAAAGCTAATATAAAGAATGGTACCACCGACATAGCTAGGTTTATATACAATTTTTAGCTAAACAAGACCTTCTTTCTCATCAATACTCATCATAATATTCATATTCTGAACTGCTTGTCCTGATGCACCCTTGATAAGGTTATCAATTGCTGAAAATATAACTATTCTGCCATTTCTCTCAAGATATTTTACACTTATCATACAGTTATTTGTGTTTGAAACCCATTTAGTTTGAGGTATTCCATCTACTAGATGGACAAAGTATTCATTATCGTAGTATGATCTATAAAGGTCTTCCAACATTTTTTGTGATACTCCTTCTGCTGGTATGTATATAGAGGAAAATATTCCTCTATCCATAGGTATTACGTGTGGTACAAATAGAATATTTACTTTTTGATTAAACTTGAGGTATACAAACTGCTCTATTTCTGGAGTGTGTCTGTGTAACGGTAATCCATATGCGTAAAAGTTCTCGTTATGTTCTACGAATAATGAATCTTCAGATACTTTTTTGCCTTTCCCTGAGATACCTGACTTTGAGTCAATTATTATATCATTTAGATTTATTTTCTCCTTTATTTCTACGAGAGGATAAATTCCTAAAGATATACTTGTTGGATAACATCCAGGGTTTGCAATTATTTCTCCATTTTTGATTTCATTTCTGAATACTTCAGATAAACCCCAGACTGATTTAGCTAATAATTCAGGGTATGGATGGTGTATTTTATATGCTGTTTCAAATACATCTTTATTTTTGAATCTGTACGATGCACTTAAATCTATTACTTTTATACCTTTAGAATTTAGTATATGTGTTATCTCAATAGCTGGTTCGTGTGGTAGGGTCAAAAACATTACATTGACATCACTTTTAGATATACTTTTTACAATTTTTTCTGTGTCAGAGAATGTTATGTTGAGATGTGGTAACTCGGGAAAAACCTTATTTGCTTTTTCCCCTACGAGTGTTCTTGAGGTAATAAAGGATATTTCTACGTATTTATGTTTACTTAGGATTTTTAAAAGTTCAGCTCCTGTATATCCGCTAGCACCTACTACTCCAACTTTTATTTTATCCATTCGGAGAGGGTGGGATTCGAACCCACGGTTCTCCCAAAGGAGAACAGCAGATTTCGAGTCTGCCCCAATCGTCCGCTCTGGCACCTCTCCAATCAGCAAAAATTCTGAAACTGAAAAGTGATTTCTTTCTACTTGAGTGGATCAAAAGCCTTACCACCACCTCTGAAAAATTTAGTAAAGAATTCATAGAAACTTAGCCTTAGAGCTTGTATACCAACTATTAATCCTTCAAAACCTATTATGAATATTTGTCCAAAAACTATTATAAACAACGCAATGATATCACCTATAAATCCACCTTTTACAACTTCTGCTATTGAGAAGAAAGTGATCATAAGAGCAGTGTGATTAAGTGCGAAACCTGCTATTCGGATGAATGATATTGTATTGCTTACAAATGATATGAAAACTTCGAATAGCTCGAAGAATATTGCAACAGGAGATATGTCATGGTTATGTTTCTTTGCTTCGATAATACTTTCAATAACAAACATGAGCAAAGGTATTAGGATACCTAAAGCCATTAAATTTGTGTTTAAACTGCTACCAAAAACAAGAGCATAAATAGGATATCCTATCAAAAAGGTATAAAAAACTAGACCAGGAATTCCTTTACTTCCGAGTAACAGTTTAGGTAAGTTATGCTCTATTACTGTATTTACGATGTTGAATAGAAGTCCTATGAATATAACTATAAAACCTATTAGTATAGATACTTTCATTAACTTCAATACGTCGTGTAATGGAGAAGTCCACATGGCGGGTATTATTTTTTCTTCTACACCAAATACAGAACCATATAGAAATCCGAATAATGCTGCTGATAATCCAACTGCTATCCCAAGTCCTGCTACTACTCTAAAACTTTTGAATTTCCAGAAAAGTAAGGCAGATACAACTGATAAGACAAGTCCTTGTCCTACGTCACCAAACATCATCCCATAGAATATTACATACAAGACTGCAAATATTACCGTAGGATCTATTTCATAGAACCTGGGTATAGCATATAACTTTACGAGGGATTCAAATGACCTTAGCATTTTAGGGTTATTTAACTTAGTAGGTATTATTGTATTTTTATCTTCTTTAATGAGATTCTTTGCATTTTTTAACTCAATAACTGATATATCATTTGTTATTCTTTTTAGTTCTTCGACTACTGTTTTTGAGTGTTTTTCGGGGATCCAACCTGAAAATATTATAAACTTTCCTCCTTTAATTGATGCGTTTTTTATCCTCATTGAAGAGTTTACAAACCATAGTCCTTTGTAAAGAGTTAGTATCTCTTCAGTGTGTGTTTCGATGATCTTATCAAGAGTCGAGGTTAGTTTTTTCTTTTCTAGCTCTATATCCTTTAGTTTTTCTTCAATATCTTTTATGTTTACATCTTCTGTTATTACATTTGCAATATCAATAAACTTTATAAAAGAAGTAGATAGTTTTATTATTTCACTTTTATAACCCTGAGGTAGAGCAACTAGTATTATTGATAGATCTCCAAAGGTTTCAATTTCTTCTATTATACTTGGTAGAGATGATAAGTTTTTGATGATAGGTCCTGCATCATATTTGGTAACCACTATAACTGTTACAAAAAATTCTTTTGGTATATTTTTGAATGATAATTCTTTAGTTATTTGATGGTTAAGTTTCTTTATCCTAAGTTCTAGTGCTTCTTTTTCAATTTTCTCAATCGCTGATGTTACAGTATAAAAATCGTTTTCTATTTTTGAGAGTCTTCTTTCTATATCTTCTATAGATAAAGGTTCTCTTTCTTCGATTGTTAATTTTATTTTGTTTTCGTCTATCTTCATTGCAAGGGAGAGTTTATCGAGTCTTGTCTTGAGATTTGAGAATTTTTCATTTTCGTTGTTGTCTTTAGGTTTGAGTTTAAGTAGTTTAGATGCATTTTTATCTGTGACAGTTTTAACTTCAAATTCGCCGAACTTAATAAGATAATCAGATATAGGTTTCAAAAAATCATCAACAGTTAGCACAGTTATTTCTACCATTCTTTCGGGGAATAACATATCTTCCTCCTATAGTATTAACATTTGTCTAACTTTTTCAAAAGAAAAGCCGCTTTCAAAGCCACCAATTATAGAAAAGTAGTTTTTCATATCTATTTCTCTTAGTATTATCATTGCGACTATTGTTGATGGATCTAGGGGGTTTCCTATGATAATATTCTTTGCTTTGTTTTTGAGTATGATATTTTTCATCTTGTCGATATCGTCTATATCAGTTACTATAAAGTTTGGTGGTATGACTTTTAAGTCTATACATTTTTTAATGAAACTATCTCTATCAGAAACAAACAATTCGACTAATATGTTTTGTCTGTCTTCTAAGAATGTTAGAGAGTGTATATACCCTTCTACGTCGATTCCAGATAAAAACTTCATTTTAGCAAGCATTAAGGCAATTTCATAGAATGCTTTTGTAATCACAAGAGATGTGAAATTGTGCCCAAATTTAACTTTCTTTGATAAAAGGTTCTGATAGTACTCGATGCTTGAATATAGAAGTAAATCAGATACACTTGATAATGTTAAAGTTTTGACTGTGTTGTATAGATTTTTATTTTTTAGTTTGTGGTGTATCATTATCTTGATGTATAGGTTTTTTATATCTTCGATTTTTTCTAGTTTTCTTATTTCTTCTACAGAAGATGTTGAAGAGTAGTTGAATAGAAACAAATCACTTTCATTATGTCCACTTAGTTTTGCTCTTAGCATAGTGTTTAGGTTGTAGAATTCGTAGTATAATAAATATGCTTCTATTAGTTCTTTTATGTCAGGATCCCTTGTTATCTTTAGTATCTTTTTTGAGAATTCTGTCGGAAGGTTAATAATGTACTTTTTTATATCTTCGTAGTCTAGTTTTTGTTTTTCGAACATATGAAACGTTTCTAATATGTTTTCTCTACTAAAAGAGGAAAGCGTATCAATTATACTTGTATCAATTGTTTTATAAAATTCTCTTCTTATATGATACATTAACAAAGCCATTGTGGTTGAGTAACTCATAATACTGAATTATCAGCAGTATAATTGTAATATTTCAAATTACAGCGGGATAGCTTGATGAAATTTAGATTTTGTTTATATTATGAGTTTTAAGTTAATTTTTGGGGACCTATAATGTTAATATTTTTTATTTCCATCTTTTAGAATATTTGTTCGGAACTCTATAAAATACCATCATTATTAATATTTTACCGATTTAGTTACTAAACTGACTGAATATCTTGAATTCTATAGGTATATTGATTATAATAGTGAAGCATGGAAGGAGGATTCTATGGGATTGATTGTTTCTAGGAGCTACTTCTCAATGATTTCATACGTGTTATTGATACTTATGGTTAACAGTTTTTCTTTCGCAAGAGCTGGTTTAGGCACATCTTACGATTATTCATCTACTTCAACTAGGTCAGTGGTTAAGGACTATGATCCAGATTCATCTCTGAATTTAAGATCTTATGATGAGCTCAAATTGGAAATAAGAGATAATCTTCTGAAAGTAGGAGTGTTTGCTAATGCAAAAAAGAAAATAGTAATATATGTTTGGGACTTTAATAACAAGAGTGGTTACAGAGTTGGTGCTAGTAAAATAAAGGATGATATATCTACAATACTTTTAGAAACTGGTAAATTTAGATTGGTTGAGGATGTTGTTGTTGAAATGGCTCTAAAAGAGATGAATTTATCATCAACAGGTTTCATAGATCAAAATGACATAAAAGAGTTTGGTAAGAGACTGGGAGTTGAATATATTCTTTATGGTTCTATAAACAATAATCCGTTAGCTGGTGGAGAACCTAATATATCTTTGGTACTAAAACTTATAGAAATTGAAACTACTCAAGTAATTTGGTCATACGAAATAGGTATGAATAGGAAGGACTTCAAAACGAGTTTAGACGCAGTAATAGATGAAGCTATATACAAAAATCCAAATTCATTACTTAGTAGTTGGAAGTCAATAAATGAGGAGGCAATATCTTCTTATGGGAAGGGTATAAAATCTATATCTGTATTTTTCATAAATACAGGAATGGGGATAGATGATACAGCTGCTGTTGATAAAATGACTAGTGCTTTAGTGCAAGCGAATATACCTGGAGTTAGGGTTGTTGATAGGGCAAACTTGAGTAGAATAATTGATCAGATAAGTAAGGAAGGTTATAAAGAGTCAGTGTTTTTTGCGACTAGAAAAGAATTTGGTAAATTTTATAGTGTTGATGCGTTTTTGTACGGTGTGCTGGTGAAAGATGAAAAAACTGGTAGAACTGAACTAAATCTTAAGCTTGCAATGGTTGAGAGTGCTACCATAGATTGGGCTAGAAAATTCCAAGCATATATGACATCTGCTGAGAGAGAATCTATAGGCAAAATGCAGCAAAAAGAATTTTCAGAGGGTGTCTCAAAAACGGTCAGTGCTACTGTGGGAGCAGTAGGTGAGGTTCTGGGATTTATATTGTCAGCACCCGGAATAGGTGTGAGGCTTGGTGGTGGATGGTTGGGTGGTTTTACTACCCCAGGTATGACTTCAAAATCTCTATACAATAACTACGAACTATTCGAAAATGCAACTCAAATTCTATCATTTAACTTTTCTATCGACTTTCTTAGGTTAAGAATATGGGAAGGTACTTTTATTGAAACAGGTTTTAAATTATGGTTTGGGAGTTATACGCCGCTAGATGATTCATCTAAAGAGGTAAAGCTTACGTCAGCTAGTTTCAATGGTAGATTGTTATATACTGCAATTAGATATGCTGAACCATCGTTTTTTTTAAGAGTCTCTATATTTCCTTTGATCGAAGGACTCTCAATAATAAGCTCAAAGGTATCTTACCAATATGATTATATTTACAAAATATCAGATACCATTGAGACCAAGGTGCCAAATGGAGTGGTGTTCTCTCCATGGAATTGGCCTATAGAGTTTGAATTTGGAGTTAGTGTTGATGATGCTCCACCTTACATATCGTTTATATTAGGATTTTGGGATCCAGGGGATTACATGAACAACATAAGTGATCTTGAATGGGAGTTCGGTATAAATATTGTTATACCAATACTCTGGTGGCATCCTATGTCTTTTTTATATGATAAATATTTAACTAGTTACTAATGGAGCTTAGATATGAAAGTGAGTGGTTTGTTGTATTTATTGTTTATATTTATTCTTGTGACTACTCCTGAAGCAGTATCACAGGAAAATAGTAAAATTTTATCTAGCTTGAAGTTTGTGGTTTTGCCGGAAAAAGAATATCAAAATGATGACTATACATTATTAGTAGTAAGTTTGATAAATGACAAACTATCAAGTCGAAATATTGAGTATGTTGAATCTACAATTCTAGAAAAGATAAGAAAAAAGGTAACGAGCATATATGAAGAAAAAAAAGGACAAGGTATGACATTTTCACAACTTCTTGCTAGCGAGGCCGGTGGTAATGTTTATGTTGAAATATCAGCTAAGGTGGAAGATAAAGAGATGCAGCAAATGCAAAACTCTTATCCTGGTGTCCCTTCAGTAAGGGTTCGTCAATTATATGCTAGGATTGTAATAGGTGCTTATGATGTCTCAACTGCTAGAGGTTTAGGTAAAGCGATTATTTCAACTAATGTACTAATAGCGGGTAATACTTCCGAAAAGATAGAGAAAGTAATTTCAAAGCTCTCTGAAGATGGGTTTAATGAAGTTCTAAATAAAGTTGTTAAATATCTGGAGAAAGGAGAAATGGTATCTTTGAGGGTTATAGGGATTAAGAAGGTTTCTAGCGAAAAAGAGTTCTCATCTTTATTAGATAGTTTACCAAGTGTCAAAATAAAGAAGAGAAAAAGTCTTTCGGAAGGATACATAGAGTATGAGGTAGTTGTTGATCCTACAGTTGAAGAATTCATCAATGATTTAAGAGATTCACTGGAAACAACTACCTCTAAATTTGATATTACTACTTCTCAAAACCTTGTTATCGTACAATTTTGAGAAGTTATGTGAGTTAGTTTACATTTACACCATTAGTTATAAGTTATAAATTTGATATCGCTGGATTGGTAGGAAACTACAACTGTATCACCTTCTTTTATTTTGCCGCTTACAATATGTAAAGAAAGTTTGTCAAGTATTTCTCTTTGGATTGCTCTCTTGAGAGGTCTGGCTCCAAACGTCTCGTCGTATCCCACCTTAGATAGGTATTCTTTGACACTATCATCAATCTTTAGTGATATTTTCTTATCTTTTAGTCTTTCAATAACTTTCTCGAGTTGTATGTCTATAATATTGATAACATCGTTCTTACTAAGTTTTCTGAATATTAGTATTTCGTCTATTCTGTTTATGAATTCTGGTCTAAAGAATTTAGTTAGTTCTTTTACTATTTTCTCCCTAATTTCTTCGCTATTTATACTTTCTTGAGGAATAGTAGATACTAAATCAGTTAAGATGTTAGATGTCATTATTATTATTGTGTTTCTGAAATCAACAGTTCTACCCTGTCCGTCAGTTAATCTTCCATCATCAAGTATCTGTAATAGTATATTGAATACATCAGGATGTGCTTTTTCTATTTCGTCAAATAATATAACTGAGAAAGGTCTTCTTCTTACTGCTTCTGTAAGTTGTCCACCTTCTTCGTAACCTACGTATCCTGGTGGAGCACCTATAAGTCTTGCTACGGAATGTTTTTCCATATACTCTGACATATCAATTCTAATCATTGCCTTTTCAGTGTCAAACAAGAACCAAGCAAGCGTTTTGGCAAGTTCTGTTTTCCCTACGCCGGTAGGACCTAAAAACATAAATGAACCTAAAGGTCTATTTTCATCTTGGATTCCAGCTCTAGCTCTTCTTATAGCATTCGAAACTGCTATGACCGCATGATCTTGTCCTACTACTCTTTTCTTTAGTTCTTCTTCCATTTTGGTTAATCTTTCTCTTTCACTTTCCAACATTCTCTTTACAGGAATACCAGTCCATTCAGATACTATTTTAGCAACGTCTTCTTCTGTTACTTCTTCTCTTAGAAGGGACCCATCCTTTTGTAATTCTTTGAGCTTCTGAGTTAGTTCATCAACTTCTTTTTGTTTTTGGGGTTTAAGACCGTACCTTATTTCTGCTACCTTATTGTAGTTTGCTTCTCTTATGTATCTATCTTCGAGTATGGATAATTGATCGATTTCTTCCTTCAGAGATTTTATTCTAGAAATTATTTCTTTTTCTTTTTGCCACTGAGCCTTTAAGGAATTAAGTTTCTCACTAAGATCTGCAAGTTCCGCTTCTACTTTAGCCAACCTGTCTTTTGATTCAGTAGAGTTATCTTTCTCCAAAGCATGCTTCTCAATCTCAAGTCTTGCAATACTTCTGTTCAACTCGTCAATCTCCTGAGGCATACTATCAATTTCCATTCTTATTCTAGATGCGGATTCATCTATCAAGTCTATAGCTTTGTCAGGTAAAAATCTATCTGAAATATATCTATGTGATAGTGTTGCTGCTGCAACCAATGCCTTGTCTGATATTTTAACTCCATGATGTACTTCATACTTTTCTTTTATTCCCCTTAGTATTGCTATTGTGTCCTCAACAGAAGGTTCAGCAACAAAAACAGGTTGAAATCTCCTCTCAAGTGCTCTATCTTTTTCTATGTATTTTCTGTATTCATTGATTGTAGTAGCACCTATAACCTTTATTTCTCCCCTTGCTAATGCTGGCTTGAGCATATTACCTGCGTCAAGTGCTCCTTCAGCTGCGCCAGCACCTACTATCATGTGTATTTCATCTATAAATAGTATTATCTCACCGTTTGATTCTATAACTTCATTCATAACAGCTTTTAATCTTTCTTCAAACTCACCCCTAAATTTAGTACCGGCTATTAGTGCACCCAAGTCAAGAGCTAATATTCTTTTACCTTTAAGACCTTCAGGTACATCGTTATCTACTATCCTTCTAGCAATACCTTCAACTATAGCTGTTTTACCGACTCCAGCTTCACCAATCAATACAGGATTATTCTTAGTCCTTCTAAGCAATATTTGAATGGTTCTTCTTATCTCACTATCTCTGCCTATCACAGGATCTAGCTTTCCTATCCTTGCAAGTTCTGTAAGATCTTTTGTATATCTTTGCAAAGCATTGTATTTTTCTTCGGGTGTTTCATCTACTACTCTCTTATTACCTTTTGTTTCCTTGGTCAAAGTGTAGAAGTTATTGTAGGTTATACCGTATTTATCTAGGATGGATTTGAGTTGTCCATTGGAACTTCTTAAAATACCTAGCATCAAGTGTTCCGTTGATACAAACTCATCTTTCATCTTATTTGCTTCTTCTAAGGCATAATCAAGTGTTTTCTTGAAGTCTCCACCTATGTATGTTGAACTTATCCCTTGTATTTTAGGCTTTTGAGATATCAAATAATTTATCTCTTTACTGAGGTCGTCAATCCTTACCTCCATACTTTTTAGCAATGTATGAACAAAATTCTCTTTTTCAGTTATAAGTGCTAACAAAAGATGCTCGTTATTAACTTCTTGGTTATCATTCTTATCCGCTATCTCTGTTGCCTTTTGTACTGCTTCACGAGATTTTAATGTCAATTTTGATAAATTCATATATCACCTCCTAACTCTATACAATTGATACAAATATTGTGCCAATTTATTTAGTTTTGCTAATTGGTTAAACGAAGTGTATTTTATCTGGAGTTTGAGATTTTGGTACTCTATTTATTATTTATAACAAATGGGATGGTTTTGTGTTTTTCCGAAAGGCCAACAAGATTTTTTGTTCTAGATTTCTACTGTAGTTCAGAGTCATTTTTTGATACTTATAGCTAAAAAGTGTAATATTTATACGCTGTATAATACTTACACAATTTGGTAAAAAATTATACTTTATCAACTTTTAGGGGTGAGTATTGAGTCAGTGGTGATATAAGAAGTATTTCTAAATACTTGTTTGATTAGAGTTTTATATTCATTCTGTTTTTATCTACAAAAATCAATTGGTGACTTGCTATATGTTTACGGTTGTTTTTTGTTCATTCGAGTATTAAAAACTTTAGTTTGTAAAATTGTTGAAAAATTGTATATTATTCTTCACAATCTTTGACAGGAGGTAAGTTATGGAAGAAAATCTCATTGGATATTCAAGGTTTTTATTTATGGGAGATAAGGAAGATTTTGATGATGAAGATTTCGACGAGGAAGATTTTGATGATGAATTTGAGGATGTAGAGGATGAAGAGTTTGAGGATGAAGATTTATTTGAAGATTATGAAGATGAAGAGTTTGAAGAAATAGAAGAAGAGGAAGAGGATTTTGAGGATGAAGAGTTTGAGGATGAAGAGTAAACTAAAACAATATGAACGTACCAAAAATACAAAATAGGGGTTACTCCCCTACAAAAATATCAAAATCTGGAAGTTATAGAACTAATACGTTTTTTTTTGATAACCTACAACAAGAAGTTGGTAGATTGGTAAGTTCAGATTTGGATGAAATACTCAAAAAGCTTAATAAACTTGGTGAGGATACCGAAAAAGGTTTTAGAGAGGATAATATATCAACATATAGAGAGGTATTAAAAGAGCTTATAACTAAAGTACTACAAGTCGTGAGAGTTATTGAGAAGTCATCCAATAGAAATAAAGATAAAATTCTTAAAGTTTTGGTTGTAAATGATGAGAAACTAAAACAAATGTTAGAAGATGTTATATCTTCGGAGCTTAGTAAGCTCAAAGTCAAGGGTATTATAAAGGAACTAACGGGAATAATAGTGTCTCTTAAGGTATAGTTTAATCAGTATTTATTTCTATCTGTCAAGCATTTTTTGTAATGGTTGAAGAGTTGTGTGTACCTGATTAAATAGCTTTATTTGAAGAGATATTAGTCTTGAGATATTAGAGTTTATACATAAGTTTTGTGCATTTTGTAAAATGCACATGGTATGTGCTTAACATTTAATCTTTTGAGATATAAGAGTATATATACTTGGGTATAGAATCAGGTATTTCCTTATCAACAGAAAAGTTTCTGTATTTTATCATAGTTGGGTGAAGTATGAGTTTTAAGTTATATTCTGCGTTTGGGTAAATAGAATTTATCTTTTCAGCATAGTTTTTGGCTTCCCACCAACTCAGCAGAGCATTTTTTACATTATTTTTACTATCTATGAGTATGTAAGCAACTCCTTGATTATTGTATGTTCTTATTAAGAATGAAGTTAGTTCTCTATGTTTTATGATCTTGGGATTAAGAGCTGGTATTTCTTCTAGTATCTTTTGATAACCTTCTATTGATTTGTTATACTGGACTAATGCCATATCGGGTTTACCGAGTTCTAGATATATGTTACCCATAAACTGTGACAGAAGAGGATTTTGTGGATCACGTATGTAAGAGTATGAGAGGTATTTGAGAGATTCATTTAGCATACCATTGTTATAATATATCTTAGCTATGTTGTAGTTTATTGAAGATAAATAGTTTACATCTTCAGGTTCGCCTATTTTTAAACCTTCTAGATAATATCCTAAGGCTGTGGTATATTCCTTATTTTCATAAAAAATGTCACCGAGTTTGAAATATGCTTCTTTTTGTGATGGATCTATGGATATTGCTTTTTTGTAGTTTTCAATAGCAGAATTCTTATTGCCAACTAAATAATCAATATTGGCTAAAAGAATATATGATTTTGCGTGTTTTGGATTTAATTTAAGCGATGTATTGAGATTTTTGATTGATTCTCTATAGTTTTCATTCTTAAATAAGTACCTGGCAAATTCATAGTAATATTCTGGATCTTTAGGATTTATAGTTGATAACTCAAACAGAATCTTCTTAGCTCTACTCAGATCATTTTTATCAATGTAATATCTAGCCATCTCTACTCCAACTGGTTCCGAGACAGCTTTTTCGTCGAGTTTTTTTATATAATCATGTATTTCATCTACTTTTTCTTTCTGATCAAGTCTTATGTATATTGATATCAATCTAAATAGTGAAGGTATATGGACATTATCTTTTGATTTTAAGTACTTCATGTATAGTATTTCTGCATCTTTGTAATAGTTCTTCATTTTGTAGTAGTCACCCATTTTTACGTACACTTGTGCATTGAGATCAATGCCACGGAAACTGTTATCTTCTTTTCTACGAAACTCTTCAGAATATTTAAGTGCTGTTTCGAAGTTTGGTATAGGAAGTTTGGTTAAGGCTTCGACATAGTTTAGGCTAGTTTTATAGTCATAAGGCCATATCTTTAGAGCGTCCTCTAATTTTTTGACGGCTCTTTCAGGTACATTATTATATAAATATCTTTGAGCATATGTATTATACCATTCTACTTTTTTGCCACCTACTTCTTCTGCTCTGGCAAATAATTTCTCTGCTTCATCGTAGTAGCCAGCGTCTATAAGATTAAGTCCCCTATTGTAAAGGTTTTCGGAGTACATCATTCTTGAGACTGTTGTAAATACTACAAAACCAATTATTGCCATGAGACCTATTATACCAACTGCTATTACAGATCTTTTCAGGACTTTTTCAAGTGCTTCTTCAGCTTTACTTTTCTTTGCTGCTATTATAACTCTTCTTGTAGGTTGTTCTTCAAATCTGTAGAAGGGGGCTATACTTATTATGTAATTTTTCAGATCTTTGGGTTGTGGTTGACTGGAAATGAAGTTAAATAACTCTTCTATTTGTGCTTCTGTAATTATACCATTTGTTATAAGATCTTTAACTGCTCTCCTTATATCGCTTGGATACTGCTTAAGTATTGATACTACTTTCGATGGATCTAGTTCAGATGGTTTAGTAGGTTTCTCTACGGGGTAAGATTTGGGTATATATTCTTTTGATTCTTCTACTAATTCCTTAGGATATATTTTTTGTTCAGGAGCAACTTCTGTTATTCTCTCGAAAGGTTCTGCAGTTTCTCTTTGAAGTTCTTCAAAAAACTCATCTGGAGGTGAAGTTTCTGATGAAACTTCTTCGGCCTCTTCAAATCCTTTTATAATCTTTTCTGCTTCGATAAAGGAGTCTTCTGGAGTAAATCTTTCAAGTCCTAAATCTTTACTTTCTCCAAACTCGCTAGAAAACAAAAGACTTTCTTCTTGCTGACCTAGTTCGAAAGGTTTTTCAGGTTCTTCGAAACTGAATTCTATTCTTTCTTCAGGTTTGAATGTATCTTTACTTTCTTTCTCATATTGTTCCCAGGTAAGTTCAGATGTTTTTATACTTTCTTCTTCTTTATCTAAAGATTCTTCGTAGGATGTTACTTTTTCTTTTCTTTCTATTCCCAAAATACTTTCAAGCTCTTCGGATGATAGTTTTTCTTCTTCAACTTCTCCTATTTTAAAATCCTTAAGCAGATCAAGAGGTTCCGAAGATTGTTCGGGTATATAAGTCTCCTTTTCTACTTCTTGTGAGATTTGTGTTGCTTCTTCTTTAACGAACTTAGATTGTATTTCTTGTTTGATTACATCCGGTATTGTTAAATCTTTTATAGTTTCATATGTTGGCAATGGGTCATCAAATACAGATAGAAATTTATCTATTTCATCTCTTTGAGATTCATTAGGTCCTTCTGGAATAGATGATTCTATGTAAGATGTTCTTTCAGAAGATTTGCTACCTGATGTTTCTCCATAGCTTAAATTCAATTCATATGAATCAAAATACTGATTCTCTTTTTGCTGAGTCATTTCGCTAGATTCTTCGTAAGCTTGTTGTTTTGCCTCTTCTATGGACGAGAGTAACCTATCTGGAGTTATAGTGTTTTCTTTACCTAAGTATGAAAAAAGTTTATCGAAGTTCATATATACAGTAAGTATATTATAAGTATAGGTAATGTTTCTAAAATGTTAAGTCTATCAGTTAATCTTTTACAATAATTCAATATAGATTAGGGGGTTGTGATTTATGAAACCAAGGCAGCTACTTAGATTAATTGTACCTATATTTTTATTATCTATACTTGGATTAGTTTATGGTATTATCGTTAATGAAGTAATATTGTATACAATAGTTGGAGTAGTATTTGGTTTTATAACATTCTTTATTGAAAGAGTAGTGACAAATATAAAGTTTGACATAATATATTCTTTTCTTGGGGGTATAGCAGGTTTTTATCTGGGTACGCTACTGGATACAATATTAAAGGATATTTTTTCTGCTCTTGGGTATAAGTCGGATATAAAACCTTTTATCCAGCTTGCTTTTTCATACATAGGTTTCTTTACTCCTATTTTTGTTAAGGGACTAAAACCTTTTTATGCACCCTCGATAGAAAGAGAGATATCACATCAAGAGCAAGAAATATCTCCGTATAGATACAAGATACTTGACACATCAGCAATAATAGATGGTAGAATATCTGAAATCGCAAAAACTGGTTTTCTGGATGGTGTTATATATGTGCCTAAGTTTGTGCTACATGAAATACAAATGTTAGCAGATTCACAAGAAAATACTAAGAGAAATAGGGCCAGAAGAAGTCTTGATATCCTAAATGAGCTTAAAGAAATACCTCATGTAAACCTTAAGATAATCACAAGAGATTACGAAAACATTCACAAGACAGATGAAAAACTCCTTAGATTAGCAAAGGATATAAATGGTGCAATAATAACAAACGATTACAACCTAAACAAAGTTGCCAGAATAGAAGGTATAAAGGTACTTAATATAAACGATCTTGCTGTTGCATTAAGACAAATATATTTACCGGGTGAAAAGCTGACTGTTCAGATAATGAAAGAAGGAAAAGAAAAAACTCAAGGTGTAGGTTATCTGCCTGATGGAACTATGATTGTTTTAGAAAATGGTAGAGAATATATAGGTAAGGAAGTTGAAGTAAAGGTTACAAGTGTTCTTCAAACATCTTCGGGTAGAATTATATTTACACAACTAGATGATGACTTTCAACACCCAAATCAGAAAGTATCTCAAAGAACTGTAAGGAGATAAATTTACATAGAGCTATGAGTATAGAAATGCTGTACATCCTATTTTAATTTTGTGTTGGTAAAGTTGATTAGAAAATTATTGAGGAGATACTTAAGAATATTTCTTTAAGTATGAGAGTGCTTTTGGATGCAAGAAGCATAACAAGGACAGGTATAGGTAGTTATACTAGAATGTTAATATATGGGCTTCTGAATTCTGATGATATTCATTTGACACTTATGGGTAGTAAAGAGTCAATAGACAAGTTTTTTAAAAATATATCAACCATTGAAACTTCAGAATCAATATACTCGTTGAAAGAACAGATTTCTACATTCTTGGCTGAAAAAAGATCAAAAGATGTGGACTTGGTACATTATGTCAACTACAATAAGTCATTTCTTTCAGTATTACCTTATGTTGTAACAATACATGATTTGATTCAGTTTAAATTCAATTATGGCAGTACTTTGAAGAACGCGGTTGCAAAAAACTTAATGAAAAATTCGATTGAAAAAGCAAGTGCTGTGATATGTGTTTCAGAAAATACTAGAAAAGAACTTCTAGAGTTGTATCCTAATATTTCATCTAGGACTTTCGTAGTTTATAATCCTGCTTTAAATCCTTTAGTAAGTAACTATTCTTATGTTGATGTAAAAAAGAAATACGGAATAGAAAAGTATATACTTTGTGTAGGAATAAGAAAACCTCACAAAAACTTTGGTGTTGTTGTTAGAGCATTAGGAATGTTAAATAAAGATTATCCTAATTTGTATTTAGTAATTATTGGTAAGAAGTTTGAGGTATATGATTACCTTGATGAAGAAATAAAAAATGCTGGTGTTGGTAATAGGGTAGTTGCTCTAGATGGAGTATTTTATGATGAACTAATATCCTTCTATAAGGATGCAGAGATTACTGTTTTATCTTCATTAGCGGAAGGATTTGGTCTTGTACCGTTTGAATCAATACAACAGGGGACTTTGCCTTTGGTGTCTGATATACCTGTTATGAGAGAGTTGTTTTTTGAAGAGAATGAAATATTTTTTGATCCTTACTCTGCTGAGAGTCTTTCCGCTAAGTTGTCTTACTTTCTTGAAAAACCATACGAAAGAAAAAATCTAGTTAAGAAATTGGGAAAGTACTTGAGTATATACTCATTTGAGAGATTTATAACAGAGACGAAAAATATTTACCAGAAAGTTTTTTGATGATTACTTTTAGTTTTGGGTTATATATGAGAATTTTAAAGTTGAAAGGAATAAAAAAACAGGTATAAGATTAAGTTTAGAAGTATTTGGAGGAGCTATGGACTATAAGAAGTTCATAAGAGATGTTCCAGACTTTCCCATAAGTGGTATAATATTTAGAGATTTAACAACGCTATTCAAAGAAGGTAGAGTGTTTAAAAGTGCTGTTAACGATCTTTATGAGTTGGTAAAGGATATTCAAATTGATAAGATAGTTGCACCCGAAGCAAGAGGTTTTGTATTTGGTTCTTTGTTAGCATATCTCAAAGGATGCGGTTTTGTACCTGTGAGGAAGCAAGGGAAGTTGCCATATAAGACAATATCTTACAGTTATTCTCTCGAATATGGAAATGCTGTTCTTGAAATGCATGAGGATGCAATATCAAATGGTGAAAAAGTGTTAGTAGTTGATGACCTTTTAGCCACAGGTGGTACTACTAAAGCCATGATAGATATGGTGAATAAACTAGGCGGGCAAGTAGTTGGTGCTGCTTTTCTAGTTGAGCTATCCTTTCTGAAAGGAAGAGAGAATATAGGTATTCCTGTATACTCTCTTATAGTTTATTAGTTGATGATAATATTCAAACTGCTGCTCTCAAGGTACGGAAGATTAGTATCTTTGATAATATATTCATCTATATTTGTATCTCTATCGTTTATGTTTCCCAATCTATCAAGTATTATGATTCTGGTTTATTCTTTGACTGTTATCGGGATGGTTTTTTTATACAAAGCCAATTTGAGTTTAAGCAAGAATTTTCTGGTAGATTTTGTTGAAATAATTTTTACAAGAATGTACGATTTTCCTAATAGGAAAGATTTTTTCAATGTTATTAAAAGTATATTCAATACAATAGGTTTAAAGGTAAATAATGTTTCTGTTTACATGGATACTGGGCACGATTTCTACGAACTAGTAGGAACAGATTCTAAGATTAACTTCCTTAAGGGACTACCTAAAGATGGTTTGCTTATATCTGAATTTATAAGTTCCAATAAAGCTAGGTTGCCATTTATAGATACTAATAATACTACACTAGTCCCTAAAAGTGTTTTTGAGAGCTCTTATAGGCTTATGTTAGAAACCGATTCTAATTTCATTATACCGATATACTCTCCGAATTATGATCTGATTGGCTTAGTGTTCTTTAGATCTGATACAGTCAGTTTCAGAAAGCTTTTTTATATGTCACAATTTATTAATATACTTGGTATGATGTTTAAGACCATAACTGATGCTGAGAAGAAAAAAGTTCTTGAGGAAGATTTGAAAATAGCATCTCAAATACAATCCAGACTCATACCTACTAATTACATAAACAACAAGTGGTTTGAATCCTATGGGGTATACATTCCTGCTTATAACATTGGTGGTGATTACCTAGATATAATAGAAGGTGAAAATATATTCTCATTCACAATAGGAGATGTTGCAGGTAAAGGAGTATCAGCAGGACTTGTTGCTATGATGGTTAAGGCGATAATAAACTCGATACTTATAACTCCTAAAAACTTGGGTAGTGTAGTGAAGAGTGTGAATTCATTTATCTATAAACATCTGTATAGTGAAGAAAGTTTAATGACTTTTATAACCCTGTTTATCCTTACATATATTCCCAAGAGTAAAATGTTATACTACATAAATGCGGGGCATGTTCCAGGAATACTTGTTAAAAATAAAGATATAATTCTACTAAATGCGGATACAAGACCTTTGGGTATATTTGAGAAAATAGATTTTGTTAAAAAGTCTGTAACAGTTAATACTGGTGATATGCTAGTACTTTATACAGATGGCTTAATAGAACAAATCGACAGGAGGGGTAGAGAGTTTGGAATATCTAGACTTAAGGATATACTTGTGAGTTTAAATCAAGATCAACCTAAAGAAATAGTTGAGAAATTAATAGAAAATTTGAAAGAATTTTCAGACCAGGAGATAAGTGATGATGTTTGTATACTTGTAGTAAAATTCAAATAATTGTATGGATAGTTGGTTTTTTGTAAGAGTAAGTAGAATAGATTTGGAATTGACATATATAATACTCTTCGTGGGAGGGGATGGATGCCTGTTTTTCTCAAAAAGGTTGAAATCTTCGGTTTTAAGTCCTTTGCTGATAGGTGCAAAATAGAGTTTCATTCTCCAATTACCGCAATAATAGGTCCAAATGGAAGTGGTAAAAGTAATATTATTGATTCAATAAGGTGGGTACTTGGTGAGAGTAGTTTAAAAGTGCTAAGAGGTGATACATTTGAGGATATTCTTTTTTCAGGGTCTCAGTATAGATCATCATTGAGTGTTGCTGAAGTATCTTTAACGTTTGATAATACTTCAAGGATACTTCAATTGCCGTTTGATGAAATTGAGATAACTAAAAGATATTACCGATCTGGAGAGGGTAAAGTACTAATTAACGGTCAAGAAGCTAGAGTTAAAGATGTAATTAGTTTATTTCTTGGAACGGGTTTCGGTAAGGAGGGTTATGCTATTGTAGGACAGGGAGAGGTGGATAGACTTGTTGTAGGTACTCCCCAGGAGAAAAGAAACTATGTCGATGAACTTTTAGGACTTTCCAAAGTTAAATTTAAGAAAAAAGAAGCAGAAAAAAAGTTGCAAGACATTAATCACCATTTGTCTGTGCTTACTGTCAAACTAGAAGCAACTGAAAAAGAATACTTGAGGCTCAAAAATGAATCGGAAAAGCTACAAGTCTACAAGAGGCTCTCAGAAGAGTTAGAGAATTTCGAGAAAATATACATATACAAAAGAGTTAAAAGTTACCAAAATGAAATCAATCACTTGAAAAAAGAAAGAGAAAAATTACAGAGACAATTGGATGAAAGATATCATATCCGAGAGAAACTTTCGAGCCAAATAACAACTATTGATGAAAAAATACAGAATGAAAATTCAATACTTTCTATCGAGAGAGAGAGATTAAGTGAGATCGAAAAACAGATGAAGTCAAAAGAAATTGATAAAAAATCTCTTGAGTCCAAAATAGAGATGTCAAAAAAAACAATAGAATTGTATCAGGCCTCTATTAAAAAGGAAACTTTGAGAATTGAAGAACTTTTAAACGAAAAACAATTACTAATTAAGAAAATATCAGAAATTGAGAAAGAAATCGGGGATCTCAACTTTAAGCTAGAAAGCCTAAGAAGTGAGATAAGCAACCTTGAGCGTCAAAAAGCAATACTGGAAGAAGAGAAGAACAATGTAGTGGAAAGATTTCAAATTATCAAAGATGATTTAAGAGAAATTGAAAATAGTCTTCTAAGTATACGATTTTTAAATGCAAGAAATTATGAGATTGCAAAAACTATGGATGAACTAGGAGCTAATATCTCGAATCTAGATAACATGCTAAAAGAAAAAGAAAGTCAGAGAAATTCAATTTCTGAAGAATTGAATAGACTAAATTTTGATAAGGATGAGATGGCTAAGGAAATAAACTCTGTTTCAAAAATGATTCAAGAAACCGAAATAGAGATAAATAATCTACAATCTTTAATCAACACTCTTTCAAAAACTTCTGAAACTCTGTTTAAAGAGTTCTCAAATAACATAAGTAGTAGTGCATTAAGAGTTGGGGAGTTTATAAGTAAAGTTGATTTTGTATCTCAAAAGATTATTAGTATTTGTGATACAATACTAGGTATTGATATTGCAATTAACGATGTTAAAAGCAGTATTGATGAGATAAAGTCTCTGTCACTTTCTATATATGAAGATATAAAAACTCTACCATTTTTATCAAGTGCTACAGAATTTCTATCAAAAAAGATAGAGATAGATGAAAAAATGGTTGTAACAAAAAACAGAATAAATGAACTTAATCATAAACTTACGGCTTCAAAGGAAATTCTGTCACAACTTAAAGAGAAATACAAAGAAACTGTACTGGTTATTTCTGTGAAAACGGAAGAAATGAGAAGGTATGAAAAAGAAATTAATGCAACTATAAACGAAATGAAGGTATATCAAAACAGGCTATTCTCGCTCAAGAATGAAAAAAATTTGTTGGGTGATCAATTGTTAAATCTCGAAAAGAAAATAAAGAATCTTATGGAAGAGGTGAAAGAGTACTGCCCAGATATAGAAATAGATATTCAGAATGATATTGAAGATATCAATGCTTTGTTAAAAAATACTATGAAAAAGGTCTCAGAAAGGTTTTCTGTTAGTAGTATTGATTTTGAGTTACAGTCTATTAGCTCAACTTTATACCATAGAAAAAATGAGCTTACTCAAATTGAAATACAAACTAGTATTCTTTCTTCCGATAGGAATTCGTCTCTTGATAGGATCAATAAAATCGATGAAGAAATTGACAAGATTGATGTATTTATAAAATCGAGACAAGATGATATAAAGAGTGAGGAAAGTAACATAGTCAGAAATACTTCTGAAGTTGAAATATTATCGTCACAAATAAACGAACTAAGTGCCTCTAGAGATAGTCTCTTAAAATTTATTTCAGACAAATCATACACCATAAAAGAGCTGACTCAAGAATACAGAAAAGCTCTCTCAGAAAGAGATATATTGAGTGAAGAAATAAGTAAAATAGAAAAAGAACTTTCAGTTTTGGATCAAAAGATCTCGACATTAAGTGAGCATTTAGAAAACTTAGAAGAGGAGTTTTTGGAGAAATATGGAGTTAGAATTGATGAGATAGAATCGGTTGGTGTTGATCAAAGTGTTGAAGAGATAGGCAAAATTATTTTACAACTTAAGAATGAGATCAAAAGAATAGGATTTATAAATGAATCTGCTTTAGAGCAGTTCGAGAAAATAAAAGAAGAGTATAATTATCTCATGACGAACTTAAATGATATACTCCAAGGTAAGCAAAGAATAGAAGATATGATAAGGAATATTGATAATGAAATACATACTATTGTTTCAAAGTCTATTACAAGTATAAGTGATATAATAAGTAACATTTTTAAAGAAGTTTTTGCTGGTGGAGGAGTAGAAATTAAGATTAATGATGATGATTTAGTTGATGGTGGTATCGAGTTAATAGTTAATATACCAGGTAAAAAAATAAGAAACTTGTTTTTGCTCTCGGGTGGTGAAAAAGCACTTGTTGGAATAATATTCATATTTTCTGCACTTTTGATAAATAACACTCCGGTTGTTATAATGGATGAAGTTGATGCTCCGCTCGATGATGAGAACACGGAGAGGTTTAAAAAACTTATTCTTGCATTTCAAGATAGAGCACAATTCATAATTGTCTCACATAATAAATCTACCATAGAAATATGTCAAGATATCTATGGTGTCACAATGGAAGAAAAAGGTGTATCAAAGATAGTATCTTACAGACTTCAGGATGTTTTGACATAAACTGGTTTCGGAAATAGACTCTGTACTGTATTTTTTAAATTCTATTGGATATTGAGGAATTTTTGCTTTGTTGTTGTACTCAAAAAATTATTACTAAAATACTACTCTTATGTTTATACCTACTTCTATACCTGGTATATAATCAAGAAACTTTTCGTTTACCAAATCATTCTGAACGAAAACTTCTGATAATTGAGATAATAGGAATTTCAAGTATCCACTAAATCTAACAAAATCTGATAGATTAATACTTGTTTCGTGAAAGAAATTCAGCTCAAAAACTTTCCTTCTAAAACTTGTGAATTTATTATTGTTGTACCAAGGATTTTCAAGAGAAAAGTTTAGTTCTTCTTTATTTTCTATAACTGATTTTGCCTTCAGTTTTGTGAATATTATATCAAATTCTTCGTTAGAAGTATATGAAAATGTTAGTAGTAATCTTACGTTGTGAGATATTGAATTAAAGAGTGTTTGAGGTGGTACTAGTCCTATACCGAAATCTTTGTAGAAATTTGGCAAGTTTGTTATGATATCCTGGTATAGATAGGATATTGTATAGGATATTGAAAAACTATTTTGTTGCTCTAGAATCCCAGAAAAAGAAGAAGAGAAACTTGCAGTAGTTTTGAGTATCGAAGCGTTTAGATCTTCTTCTCTTATGACTGACAAAGTGGTTTGGACATCATTTACAGAGATGTTAGTTGATCGCTTGAATATAAACCAGTTTATTTTGTGGATAGGGATGTAGGAAACAGCAGAAAAAGAAGATCTATTTAGTTGTCTAAAACTACTAAGCTCTCTCACTGTAGTAGTTGAATAATCTAAAGAATAATTTCTTGGTATCAGACTCAAGAGTATGTCTTCTTGTGGTATTAGTGATAGAGAAATACCGGCTGAGGAAAATTGATTAACTATGCTTCTTAAATTATACAGGTTGGATACAAAGACTAAAGCATTGCTCAGATTTTCATATCCAAACAAACCTATGTATTCGTAGAAAGGTATTGCAATTACTCCTCTGTATAGGTTATTTGTGTAGAAATCGTACCATTTGAGATTGTAGTCGATACTATTTGCAGAAAATGTTGTGTTATGTGATGAATTGAGAGAAAGTATGCTAAATATCAATCTATTGACATTTATATCAACTTTATACGTAATTCTACCGTTCATTTGAATATCTCTTCTTATCATGTTTGAAGTGTAATTAAAATTAAAGTCTTTAAACTCATAAGATGGGGTTATATAAACATTAGCAAAGTTCATAAGATTAGCATAAGACATGGATAGTGTATCACTTTCATAGACTTCTCTTCTAATACCTCTTTCTCTAAACCCTTCGAAAAGTAAATTCAAAGAATACTGATTTCTTTGGGGTATAGAAACCTTTGATAATTCTTCAACGAAGTTTATAGGTTTGTTTTCAGATGTGTAAAAAGTCTCAGAGTGTTTGAAGTTGTTGTTTATTCCAAAAGATAGGTAGTTGATTCCACTTGAGAGTCCTAGAGTATAAACCCAATTTTGAAATGAAGGTGATGAGAATAGAAAAACATCATTGGTTTTAGTGTTAACGTTTTTAGCATTATAACTTGATGAAAGATCAAGTGTATTACGAAGTGAAAATGTGTTATTTAACAATAATAAGTTGTAAGATATACTTATGGATGAATCCAGTCCGACTTCTTCTGAGATTGTATTTTGTATGAATAGATTAGTCCCTAAGTTTATAAGACCATTTTGTGAGATAGTATTTTGTCTATCTGAGAAGGAGTAAGATAAAGTGGGTAATATAGATAGATTGTGTTTAGCATTCAAGGAATATCTAAATGCTCTTGATGTATTATTGTAGAGTAAATATTCTGGTAGTGTTGGATCTTTTACTGAGTTTTCTCTTTGTATTGAGAAAGAGTGATTTAGTCCTAGTATCTTGAATAGTTCGGAAGAGTGATAGTGAGTATATGTAAGGATATTTGCGTTTTCCTTTCCCCCAGTACCTTTGAAGTTTGGGAATATGTTTTCAATAGACATTACTATATATGGCATTGAAATGATATTAATCCCAAAGATATTTACGTCACCTGTATACTGAAGGTTAAGGGTTGAATTAATAGCGCTACTTATAGACCAATTTACATCTGTCAAGAAAAACTCATTAAACCAGATTTCTCCTATGTTAATAGGTTCGACAGAATTTTCACTAACTCTAACTCCTAGTTCCAAGGCGTTTATATCTCTAAATAAAGGAAAACCTACAACATTCGGGTAGACTGTATCATAGATATTGTTATTAAGGATGAGCTTATAATCTTCCCTTATTCTGAGTTCTAGCCTATTCCAATAATCTTTTCTAAGCCTTGAAATAGGTATGTTGAATTCAAAGTAATCTCTTTCTTTTGATATGAGTCTTACTACTATCACCTCATCCTCGAGTGTATCTCCTGATTGTTTAATCTGTTGTCCTGCTTCATTTACAGTTGGTATAAAAAGATACCATACTAGCTTTGAATAAGGTGATAAGTTTTGGGAGCTATTGAAACTTATATTAACAACACCTTCTCTTCCTCCTTCGTAAGGGACAGAATTAGTATCTATAGAGACGTTTGAAAGAAAATAAGTGATTCTTAGTGATGTTTCATCTATTGATTTTGCTTCGGAGACTGATATTGCACTTGTCCCGTGGAGATATGAGTACTCTTGTAATCGTTCTTTTTCTTCTGGTGTTTTTGCTTCTATGTTGAAAAATCTGTTTTTCAGATACAATGGGGAATCATATACGGAGATAGTAGTAGATTTTATCTGGTAAGGATCTCTGACTAGTATTCCATCGATTTTATAATTCCTTGTTGTTCTAAATTTAAATTGAATTTCATCTACTAATACTCTGCCCTTTAAACCAGCATTCTTTTTCAGTATTATTCTGGATAGATAGGTTTTCTTGAGTATTTCAATCTGAGATGGCGATAAAGAGTTTATATTTATAGACAACTTTTTCCAACCACTACCTTCGACAGTGTTAGAGAATGAGACAAAATTTTCTTCTTTGTCAAGACGTCCGTTTTTGTTAATGTCTTCAGTATCAATTCTACCATTACCTGTGCCTTTTCTGCCACTACCTATCTTAGTTATTACTGTATTAGCATTTGTTGGATCATTGAAATCAAAACCATTCTGAGATGCTGATATTTCAGTGTCTAAGAAATTGTCACCATCTATATCTTCCGAAAAGGTACCCAACTGCAAGAGCAATGTAATTTTGTTTGTATTGTTATCATCATAATTGTTATCAAAATCGTTGTCCATCTGAAGTTTGTATGAAACTATTATTTCGCTTATATCTGATAGATCAACACCTGCTGAACTTAAGAGTAACATAGCACCAACCCAGTTACCGTCAGAAAAGTCATAGTCAAAGACCAAAGAAAACTGAGATACATTAGGAAAGTCTCCAGGAGATAATCTACCGCCACTTGCTATGTAAGGTCCAGGTTTCTGTGAGTATGGTAATATCTGAGATGAAGGTAAATTCCAGGTATAAGACATGAGAGTAAAAGATTCATTTGCGTAGTACTGTCTGTAATCTTTGTAGTAGAGTTTTCCCCTGTTAGTATAAAAGCATCCATCGTTTATTGATGGTGATGATAGAATCCAAGAATCTTCATCTTTTGTCAGCAAGAATGATTTTTTATTAACTTCGAAGTCATCTATTATGACTGCACCAAAAGAATTGGGATTTACTATTGATACAGCACACTCAAAATCAAGATATGTGTTTAGATTTTTGTTTTGTATATTAAAGAGGTTTTTAAAGTCAATTCTATTTACTAGTGAAGTTATTATTCCTGTTTCAGGGGTACTAGATGTAAGTCTAGGAGCTGTTCCTCCACTTTGAGAAATCCAAAAAGCAGTTGATAGCTTACTGTTCATAAAGTCAGATAATTGATATTCCGCTATAGTGCCTAAAGATATTTTCTGGCTACCGCCAAAAAAAGGTCTATATTCATAGGATATTTCTACTCTATCTCCTTCGTTTATGAGTGTTGTATCTCTAAATATTATTCTACCGATTGGGTAAAATATGGTGTATTTGTCCTTTGGTATGAGTACTCCATTTATTCTAACTTCCTCACTACCCTCTACAATATCAAAATCTAATTGGTAAGTTGTTATGTTTTCATAGTATCTGATCCTAAATGTGTATGTTGATTCAACATCTAGAGGGTCTCTATTCAAATTGTATATATTATAGTTAGCATTTGATAAGAAAGGTTGAGGATTATTGAATCTTATGATTCCTCTGGTGACATCAATATAATAGTCAGAAGGTTTGAACTGAAGACTGGTGGATATGTTAGGATCAGAAGTCAAATATACATATATGTCAAAACCTTGAGATAGATTAATGTCGATTGTACCTATTGAGTACAAATTTTTTGCTTCGTAAGGTGAATATCCTATACTTGGTTTAAAAAGGTATAGATACTCTTTATTGTCACTGCCAGTTCCTTTGTATATGTTAGTTGAAAATGTTATAGGTTGTCCTGAACTGTGTGTGTAAAATATAGCAAGAGACTTGTTTATATCTAAGGAGTACTTAAGTTCTATTTCATTATTAAATCTGTCGTATATATACTCATTTCCGGGTATCATTTTCCTGAAAGCTATTCCGTCAATATACAAGTCAAATGGTTCTAAAGAAGACACAGACACTAAAAGTACTATAGATCCTACGTCAACGTTATTGTCAGGTAATTTGAAGAATTTTCTTTTTATAAAATCAATATCTCTTATACTTCTTTCGGATACTCTTTTAGTTCCAGAAAATGATCTTTTTGTAGGTACTGTTGTTGAAAGTGTTCCGATTGCTTCGATAGAAAACTTGTCTCTTTTACCTACAAACTTTATACCTTGTGCAGATCTTGAAATGGCAGTATAATTAACATATTTACTGCTAGATTTTGAAAAGCTTATCTCACCAAAAGTCAGTTCTCTAACAAATGATTCTTCTCTTGTCTGATTAGTTGCTTGTTGTTGAATTAATTGTGGTTGAGTTTGTGGTGATTTTTCAGGTTCTTTGTAAGATACGTTAAATCTATTTATCGCACTTTTCTGATCAAATTCAATATCTACACTGACTTTGTTACCTATCTTGCTAGTTGATAAAACTCTCATATCTTGATTGACATTAAAGTTTTCCTTTATGAAAGAGGAAACAGGAGTTGTGATGTCAGGTGTTCTTCTTATGCTACCATAAGATAAACCAAACAATACATTACCTCTAGCAAAAACTCTACTGTCGAGTTGTTCGATATCAACTGCAACTATAGGTCTTTCAAGCCTATAATATTCTCTTTTCTGTTTCTCATCTTCGATTAGTATTTCTTTGACTATTTCATTGTAGTTTGCTAATCTTTCTATATTTGAAATTGATTTTTCTAGGATGTATTCCTTATCACCATTCTGGAGGTCAAACTGTGGCATTTTTTCATCAACAACATAGTCAAAATAGTTAGGCAATGTTTCTTCTTCAATTTCCTTTACTCTTATTGAGAGTAGGCTTTCATAATCTACTTTGTAATCGTTTGTTAATTCTTTTTCTTCTTCGCTTGTTGTATTTTCTTGTTTACTTGTTTCTTGAATATGGGTATTAATATCTTGTGCTACTGTTAGTGAGAAAATAAGTAATGACGCCAAAAGTGAAAGAAAAATTGATAGAATATTTTTCATAAAGCCTCTGAAATTCTATAAATTCAAGTTATATGAATTCAAGGTTAGGGTTTGTTTTATTTTTTGCTATATATTTCTTGACATTCAATATTAGTTTATAAATAATTTACTTATACGAGAGAGGTAGGATATGAAAAAGTTAGTTGTAGTAATTATGGGTTGTCTAGTAGTATTTATAATATCAAACTATAGTCTATTTGGTGTTCACAACTACCCTGAGAGAAAAGACTTAGAAAAGTATTTTAACAGTTTGCCTGTTAATGAAAGTTCAGTAGACGAGCTATGCAATGCGGCAATGAATAGTGATGACGAAGCAGTTAAGATACTAGCAATAAGAAGATTAGGTGATATGTTTGAGAGAGGTGCTAAGAATTCCATATCTGAAAAAACTTATAAAAAGGCTATAAACACTCTTATAGCTGGTCTTGAAGAAGGTAATGATAGGATAGTTAGAATTGGTGCTAGACAAGTAAATCCATTTTGGGAAGTAAGGTCTGCTGCTGCGGATGCTCTGTCAAAAGTTAAAGATCCATCAACAATTCCAAATCTCATAAGAGCACTGAGATATGATTCTGATCCAATAGTTAAAAGAAGTGTTGCTTTAGGGCTTGGTAAAATGAAAGCTAAAGAAGCTGTACCAGCATTGATAGATGTTTTAGAGACGACTCCAGATCAAGGATTGGCAGGTGATATAGTAAAGGCACTTGGCGAAATAGGTGATAGAAAGGCTTTCGGAGCGTTGATAAAAGTTATAAGAGGGAATTTTATGCCTAAAGTAAAAGAAATAGCTCAGGAGTCTCTGGAGAAAATACAGTGGTCGGAAGAACCTGAAGAAATTATAAGATAACTATTAGTAAAGCCTTATAAACTGTAAGTCAAATTTCGGAATTTAAAATGTTTTATCGCTTCTATCTCTTGGAAATAAATGTTGCCGAAGTTCTTTACTTTGGATTTTCTCTCCAGTGATCTATAATTTCTTCGATTTTCTTAGTTAGTTTTTCGATTTTATCGTCAGTCATTTTTTCTTTCTCTTTACAAAATTTTTTGAAAAAACCGATAACGTCTGATAAATTTAGCTGATCTTTATCTTTTAAATCTCTTTCTACTTCTCTAGATTCTTTTCTTTGTTTAAGTATAATTAAGTTTTTTAACTTAGAATAAGCGGTTCTAATTAGAGATTCCGATATCGTTTCTTTATTTATTTTAATTTTAACAAAGTTTTCATTTTCTTTTTCATCTTCTATGATTTTATCAAGCTCATAATCTTCCTTTACTTCATACTCTACGAAAGTACTCTTTTGTTTTAATTCAACAAAATCCGCTTCGATATTTGATTCGGAGATATCAACAACAATTACACCCTTTTGTTGATTTTTTTCTCCGAAGTCGATCTGAACTATACTTCCTGAATAATAGATTCTATTTTTTAGTATTTCATGATATTTGTGTATATGACCAAGTCCCCAGTACAGAACTCTATTAAAATTAGGTACTTTGTAAATAGAACTGAGTACTAAAGTCTTGTCATCATATCTAACTTCGGTATTTGAGTAGTTTACTCCTTCGATAGTATCATGAGAGAGAAGTACTACGTAGCTGTTATTAACAGTTTTTATTGTATCGCGTAATATCGTTTCAAAAATATTTTGATATTCTCCTGAATACTTGAATCTTGGTATAAAGGGTATTCCAATAAATGCTAAGCCATTAAGATCAAATACTAGATTTTTGGGGTTGTAACTGCTGCCTATGTAAAAATTTTTAAATCTATTGTTAAAAACTTTAGAGAAAATATTCAAGGAATCGAGCTTTTCAATACTATCATGGTTGCCGGCTATAGAAAAAACATATTTATTCATATCTCCGCAGACGTTTGCTATGAACTTGTAAAAGACTTTTTCCACTTTTGATGAAGGTATAGGATTTTCGTATATATCACCTGATATTATCACAACATCTATGTTTCTTTCTTCTATTATTTTTTCTATTTCTTGTACTATTTTTTCTTGTTCTTCTATACGATCTTCGCCTAAGTATGGTACTTTTACTCCTAGATGCCAATCCGAAGTATGTAGTATTTTCATATCCTTCCTAATATTTTATTAATTCTAAGTTTTATGCATTCAAACATAGCTTCAAGTATTATTCTTTTATTCATTTTACTATATCCTTTTTCCCTTTCTTTGAATATGATAGGTATTTCGATTATTTTAAATCCTTTTACGTATGATCTAAACTTTAGCTCTATCTGAAATGCGTAGCCATTTGAATCAATTTTGTCCAAGCCTATTGATTTTAGAACTTCTGCTCTGTAACCATTAAAACCTCCAGTCATATCTGTTAGTTTTAATCCTGTTATTATTCTAGCATAAATTGTACCTAGTTGACTTAATATCAATCTTTTCAAATCCCAGTTTAGCACTCTTATTCCATTCAGATATCTGGATCCTACAACAACGTCGTATTCCTGTAGCTTCTTGTAGAAATTAGGTATTTCCTTAGGATCGTGTGAGAAATCAGCATCCATTCCTAGTAGGTAACCATACCCTTTCTCAATTCCCCACTTAAATCCATCAACGTAAGCTCTACCTAATCCTCTTTTGCCATGTCTTACTATTATATTAACTCTACTGTTATTAGCAAACTTAGATTTAACTATTTCAGCAGTACCATCTGGAGAATTGTCATCAACTACAAGAATATCGCATTTATCAAATGAAATTAGTATTTCTTGTATTATTTCTGAGATATTTTCTGATTCGTTGTATGTGGGAATAACAACTAATAACTTATCCTGATTCATAGTTTTGTCTTAGGTAGTGCTTTGTATATGCTGTTCATCATAACTGGTGTAAACATTTCCACTATTCTGTCAATGGATACATCAATAGTTATGTTTTTGTACTTTATCATGGCTCCACCTTCGATATCTCCTTCAGATAACTCAAATTGTATACCTATCTTTTTTATCTCTTGAGATATGTAATCTTTGTGATTCGCGTAGTCATTTCTTGAAATGATTATAGTAATAGAATCTTTGGCTTTTAACGACTTTATTGATTTATTTATTAAGCGAACTATTAGCTCTTTGTAATTATCCAGAGAAAGTATCTTCTTTTTCAGTGTATATGTTATATCATTTTGTAGTTCCCTCAAAACTTGACTTAGTACTGCGTTTATTTCTCTATTGGTCTCAGATTCTATGTAAAGTTTGTCTAGTAAAATTTTTCTGTTGTAATTATCGACTAGTTCTTTCCTTTTGGACTCAAACTCTTCGTCTATTTTAGATTTTGAGGTATTTAGAATTCTTTCGTACTCTAAGCGAGCAGAAGTGAGTATCTCGGAAATTTCTTTACTGACCTCTTCTTCAAGAACCTTTACTAAATTATCGATAGCCATACTACCCCCTATAATCTTATACCTATTGTTTCTCTTATTACTCTCTTTATCATAGTTTCGTAATCTTCGTACTTTTCTATGTTGTAAATAGGATCAACTTCTACTATTGAAGGTCTAGTGTTTGACAATACAAAATCCTCGAGATCTTTTCTTATTCTTGATGATATATTTTTAGATATAAGTACAGAAAAAATCTTTTTATCGTTTTTAATATTGCTGAGGTACTCGATAACCGTAGTGCTCAAGTTTTGATCATTTGGGTTAACTTGTATAACATCAACTCCTAAGAATTTGAAAATCTCCGAAGTATATTTATCAAATAAACCTACTATTTTCATAGATTTCGGTATTTTCAATGAAATTTGCGGTAGATTTCAAAGATTACTTTTATAAGTTTGTAGGAAGATGAGATAAGCCAGAAAGGTGGGTTGTGAGTTTGCTTGAGTAGTGGATGTCTGGTTTGATAGCCAAGGGATTGAGAATTAAATTGGAGAGAGATAGGAGTAAAGAATTCTGTGTTTTTTATATTTTTTATTACTTTCTAGTTAAGATAGGTTCTACTAGTGTTAGAGGATAAGATTTGGGAAGTACCTTAATAGTTATAAATACTAAATGTTCAGAGTATTGTTTAACGAAAAATACAAAACTCTTGATGAAACTTTAGTCAGTAAATCAGTAAATTTGACATATACTTTACGTGATCATTAAAATAATCACACATCGTATGTAAAAATAGGGTGAACATCTTATGGCTGAGTCTATTGATTTATTCAAGAATGCCTCAATAGTTGAGGGTGAAGTTGTCTTGGTTGGAGAAAGAGATGTATTTATTGATTGTGGATATAAGTCTGAAGTTGCTGTTCCTATAAGTGACTTTGATATTGTTCCGAAGATAGGAGATAAGGTTAGGATAGCAGTTGTGGAAACTTCTAATGGCATTCAAGGATCAAGGTTTGTCGCTGCAAGAAAAGAGAAGCTTGAAGAGCTTAAGAGTAAACTTTCTTCTGGTGAACCTGTTGTTGGTAAAGTTGTTAAAGTGGTGTATAGAAATGAGTCCGTTAAGGATAGTAAAATAAAAGTATTAAAAGGCTTCCTAATTGATCTGGGTACTAATTTAAAGGGATTTTTACCTGCTTCTCAAGCTGATTTAACGAGAATTAGCGTAGATCCGTCATCTTATGTTGGTAAGGAGTTTGAGTTTAAGATAATAAATAAGAAAGAAGGTCAGTTTGTTGTTTCTAGGAAGGCAATTTTGGAAGAACAACTAAAGGCTAAGAGGGAGAGTGTATTATCAAGTATTAATGTTGGAGATGAAGTAGAGGGAATAGTTAAGAAGATATCAGAGAAGTATATTATACTTGATATAGATGGTGTGAATGCTTTGTTACATGTAAGTGATCTTTCTTGGAAGAAAGTCTCGAATATAAGTGATTTAGTACATATAGGCGATAAGATGACTGTTAAGGTACTTGAAGTTGATAAAGAGAAGGGTAGGATTAGAGTTGGAAGAAAGCAGATAGAAAGAGATCCTTTCGAAGAGTTTGTTTCCTCTCACAAAGAAGGAGATATTGTTAGTGGTAAGGTTATTCTAGTTAGAGATAGGTATTGTGTTGTTGAAATAGAAGATGGAGTAAGAGGAGTAGTAAGTAACACTGATTTGTCATGGAACAGAAGACCAAGATCACTTAAAGATGAGTTTGAGGTAGGAGATACCTTGAAAGGTAAGATAATATCCTTTGACAATCAAAGGAGAATTGTAAGGATAGGTGTCAAACAGCTCTTACCAGATCCTTGGGAAAATATTGAAGAAAGGTATAAGAAGGGACAAATTATAAGAGGGAGGGTTAATGCTATAGTAGATAATGCTGTATTTGTTGGTATAGCAGATGGGGTTGAAGGATTGATAAGAAAGAATGAGATTTCATGGAAGGAAGAAGATGTAAATCTAAGAAAACTTTATTCAAAGGGTCAGATGGTAGAAGCACTAATAATGAAAGTTGATAAGAGAGAAAGGTTGTTGATATTGAGTGTTAAAAGGCTTGAAGGTAATCCTTGGGAAAGATTCGCTGAAATGAATCCTAGAGGTAGTGTTGTAAGTGGTGTGGTTAAAGAAATTAGAGATGATAGAATTGTGGTTGATTTGGGTAGTGAAGTGGAAGGTTATATAATGTCTTCACAAGTTTCCCTTGAGAAGGGGATTGATCATAAAGAAAAGTTCAAAGTAGGAGATAGTGTAACTGCTATAGTTACTAAAGTTGTACCTTCGGAAAAGATAGTGGAATTAAGTATAAAGGCTCTCGAAAAAAAGCAAATAGAAGAAGCGAAAAAAGAATTTGTTGTTTCGGAGCCAACAGAAATTAAGAAAGGTACCTTAGCAGATTTACTGAAAACCAAAGGACTTACAATAAAGTCTTCCGACAAGAAAACAAAGAAGAAGTCGAAATAGGGGAATAATAATGGAAAATATAATCAAGATCTTCTACGAGTTAGTTGAGTTTGTTGAGAAAAATTGGGTTTACTTTTTGGTAGGTCTGGGAATTTTAGTTGTGGTATTGGTAATTTCGTTAATATTTTTTGAATCAAGAAAAGCTGAAGAAAGAGCGTTAAAAGATAAATTTGATGTTGCTTATTTTAGTTATGTAAATTCAAGAGATAGTCAAACTTTGGAGCAAAGCTTTCAGAACTTTGTATCTGTATTGCAAGAGATATCTGAGACAAAAAAAGACTACGATATAGTTTCTATTGCAAATATAATATTAGGAGATATCTATTTCAATGACCAGAGAAGACTTTTGGATACAGCATTATCTTATTACTCAAAGTCTACTAATTCGAGATCCGAATTTTTAAGAGTAGTTGCTTTATTCAATGTAGCACAGACTTATGAAGAGATGGGAATGTTTGATAATGCTCTGAAATTTTATAAGGTTATATACGAAAATTATCCGAAGTCTTTCTTATCTCCTATGTCGGTTAGTAAATCTGCTGAGATATATATTTACTTAAATAGAGTTGAGGAAGCAAAACAAATGCTATCTATTATGAGTAATAGGTATTCTGATTCTGAAGCTACAAAGATTGCTAATCTTATAGATTTACTTTTACAAAGCTATAAATAGTTTTATGAACAGAAAAAAGCAGGTCCTTCTAATAGGTGATAGCGGAGAGTTTGAAGATAAGAATAGAGTTGCATATGAAATAGGTAAGTTTGTTGCTAGGAATGGATGGATTTTGATAACAGGTGGTAGAGATGGAGTTATGGACTGGGCTAGTAAAGGGGCTTTTGAGGAAGGAGGAATAGTAGTTGCAATAACTCCTTACGATAGTTTGGATAACGCTACTAAATTTGCTACTATAGTTATACCAACAGGTATGGGATTTGCTAGGAATTATATAAATGTTCTTTCTGCGGATGTAGTTGTTGTAGTAGGTGGTGGAGCAGGCACACTTTCAGAGATTGCTTACGCGTGGCAATTCAACAAACCTATAATCTCTTGTAGCTTTGTTGAAGGATGGAGTAAAGAAGTAGCTGGTAAAAAAATAGATTACAGACAAAGAGAACCTATAATTGAAGCAGGATCTGTTGATGAGGTTTTTAGAAAACTAAGTAAGATTTTAGGATATTAGATTTTGCTTTAAGGTTAAAAACTAAAGGTTTAGGAAAAAGTAACGACAATAATACTGAAATGCTAGGCAAGGATGCCTAGTAAAAACATCAAGGAGGATGTGTATGATAATCAACCATAACATTAGTTCAATTTTTGCCAACCGAATGGTAAAAACCAAAGGTTGGGATGTTGATGCTAATATTGAAAAATTATCCTCGGGTATGAAAATAAACAAGGCCGGGGATGATGCTGCAGGTTTAGCTGTTTCTGAAAAAATGAGATCTCAAATCAGAGGGCTTAGAAGAGCCGAGATGAACGCTGAAGATGGAATTTCGTTTATTCAAGTTGCTGAAGGGTATCTTGAACAAACTACAAATGTACTTCAGAGATTAAGGGAACTTGCAGTTCAGGCATCAAACGGTATATACACCGATGAAGATAGGCTATATATCCAAGTTGAAGTATCGGCGCTTATAGCTGAAATTGACAGGATAGCATCTCATGCTCAGTTTAACGGTATGAACTTGTTGACAGGTAGATTTGCGAAATTCACTGGTGAAAATAATATTACTGGTAGTATGTGGTTACACATAGGTGCTAATATGGATCAGAGAATCCAAATTTATATTGGTACTATGAATTCACAAGGACTTGGTCTCAAAAACCCTGTTGGTAATCCTTTGACAGCTTCGTTCATATCGTTATCTACTCCAGATAAAGCAAATGCTGTTATAGGATTAGTTGATAAGGCCTTAACTAGGGTTAACAAACAAAGAGCAGATTTAGGTGCATATCAAAATAGGCTTATGTATGCTGCTAAATCACTACTAACAGGATACGAAAATATGCAAGCAGCAGAATCTAGAATTAGGGATACAGATATGGCTAACGAAATGAGTGACTTTACAAAGAATCAGATATTGCTTAATGCAAGTATAGCACTTTTAGCACAGGCTAATGCAAGACCTCAAGCAATATTGTCTCTATTGAGGGGATAACAATTAAGGGGCGTTAGCCCCTTTTTAAATTACTTCTTAGTACACTTTAGTTTTTAAGAGAATTTTGGTAAGGATTAATTTAAAAAGAGATATAAGTAGTTGGGATGAATATGAGCTTACGAAAAGGTATAAATGAGTTTGAAGTTGGGATTTTGAAGAATTTCATTTACAATCGAGCTCTTGACAGCATACATCTCAGAGTTTCAGTAGTTGAAAAGGTAGCAATAATAATTTTACACTAATCATTACAATGGAAATTGACATTCAGCAGGAATTGCTCGAGAAATACATAAATCTCATCCATTCTTGGAGTGGTATATATTTTACTAATAGTAACATTTCAGTGCTTAAGAGAAAGATAATCTCTCAGGCAAAACATGAAGGAGTATCATTGGAAGATTATTTATCTGTGATTACAAGGGATGAAGAAAAAATGATGGAATTTGTTGATAGTATAACGACGAACTTTACGAAGTTTTTTAGACATTACGAACAGTTTGAGTTTATAAAGAATAAGATTATACCTGAGCTCTCTCTGAAAAGAGAACAACAGGGAATATATAAGATAAAGGCGTGGAGTGCAGGTTGTGCAACGGGGGAAGAACCCTATTCGATGCTTATTTCATTTCTTGAGTCTTTTGAGGAAAATAATATTAAATCAAGATTAGAGGTAATAGCATCTGATATAAGTCTCAAATGTCTGGAGATAGCGCAGAAAGGTATTTATAATATTGAGAAGCTTCAGGATGTACCCCAATATATTGTGAGTAAGTACTTTTCAAAGTTTGATCAAAATAAAGTTGCTGTAAAAGAAGAGCTAAAGAAATATTTGAGATTTGATTATCATAATCTTTTACACGATAACGGTATAAGAAATGTTGATATAGTAATGTGCAGAAATGTACTAATATACATGGATGAGGAATCAGTTAAAAAGGTTATTGAGAATATATATCTATCTATGAACCCAGATGGATATCTTTTCTTAAGCCCTACTGAGAGTCTTTTTGGAGTGACGGATAAGTTTAAATCTCTAAAGGATGGAAATGTTTTCTTCTACCAAAAGAAAGTCTAAGTTTTTTTTTTGAATTTTTAGAAAAAGTGAACATTCCGAATATTTTTATATGATTAGATTACTTATTTTGGTGCTTTACATAATTCTATTTTCCATTATACCGTTTATAACAAAATCTCAAGAAATAGTTTTCCTAACAAACTATAATCCATATACAAATAGAACTTACTTGATCACAAACTTTACTTATAGAGGTATATCGATTGGAATGATGAGAAGTAATGTTGAGAAAATTATCGAAGAAGATGAGTTTCTTGAAGTCGATGAAACTAGTTATCTAGGTTTGTTTGATAAAGACAAACCATTTGTACTAAAGGCAGTAGCTCTTCCTTATGTTAGGAGTGCTTATTTTTCATTTGACAAAGGGATTTTATTTAACATGATAATTAATTTCAATCCAGCGATATATTCATATTCAGAATTACTCGCAGATGCAAAGAAAAAATATGATTTGCCAACAGATGAGTATCCTAATTTTGCTGTGTGGAGTTTCCCACCGTATGAATTAAGAGTTGAAAAACCATCTACTGTCAAGTTTTTCTTGACAAAAGAGATATCAAACATAATAATAAGAGAGTATGAATCTAGCAAGAAAATAAAAGAGCGAGCTGAATATAGTAAGAAAGAACTTTCACCTTTTAGGTAATTATGATACCAAAAAACCACCGTCAACTGGTATTATAGCTCCGTAAACGTAAGAGAATAAATCACTTACAATAGCAAGTATAACTTTTCCCACGTCTTCAGGTTTTCCTACCCTTTTGGAAGGCAATCTGTTCCAAAACTTAATGCCAGATATAAGTTTTTTTACATCAAATTCAATTATCGCGTTTTTTGCACTAACTTTGGTTCCTCTAGTTACAATACCGCCTGGGAGTATAGCGTTAATTCTAAAACCTTTATTGCTGTATTCTTTAGCTAGTGCTCTGGTTATTGCTATTACTCCTGCTTTAGATGAAGTATAGTGAACAAGTCCTTCTACAAAAGGTATTAGTGCTTCTATTGAAGATACATTTACTATTATTCCTCCCTTACCTCTTTTAATGTTTGATTTTATCATTTTCTGGCACATCCAAAAACATGATTTAAGATTAACACTTATGGTTTTATCTAAAATTTCTTCGTCTACTTCAAGGAAATCTCTAAAAGGATATATACCAACATTATTTACTAATATGTCAGGTTCTCTGTTACGTAAACTTTGCCATAAGTTATCTATTTCTTCCTTTACTGATAAATCACACTTAAATACTTCTATTTCTATCCCTTTAGTACTAAAGTCCTTTTTCATTTTATCAAGTTTGTCTTCTCTAATGTCAACAGCGTAGATTTTGGCACCAGCACTACCCAAAATCTCGGCTGTAGCAATTCCTATACCATCTCCAGCGCCAGTTACCATACATGTTTTACCGGACAAGGAAATTAAAGTCTCTAAGTTTTTCATAATTATCACCTCCATAAAGACATTTGTATAACAAATGTTAACTAACTAACTAACTAACTAACTAGTAGGTTTAACTAACTAGTTAATATAATAAACTAAAATATAAGATTTGTCAAGTTTATATAAAGTAAGGGAATTCAAAAAATTGTGAGATAATTGTATGAGTAGATCAATAAGAAGTTTGTATGGAGTACTAGAATACACCTAATCTGGGATATTAAACATTATACCATTTTTGATACTCTTTTCGACAATCAACGTAGGATGCAGAGAAAACTAATTATCAAGAATTACTACAAAGGCAGAGACATAAAACAAAAGTATGGTAATTGTATTTGTAGATATTGTGATGGTATAAATAGGTTTTTGTAGTGGATTTGGGATAAAACATAATCTGTAGCTTGTGAGGATGTTGAGAATATGAGAATTGATAGAGTCAGAGAGGCTATCAAAGTTATTATGATAGTAATAGCTATGAATAAGATACACAACAAGATAAAAACACACTTTTAGAAAGGGTTGTGAAAAAGATTTTATGGATTACGGATATTAACATAAACAACTACAAGGTTAGTGTGTTGATTAGTAATCTGGGTACTGAGTGGGAAAATAGTTAAGTGTTGAGTATACAAATGTCATTAAAGGATTTGAAGAATTCGTGGTTGTTTATGTTCGTTGGATGTAGGTGTAAAAATTTTATCTTTTGTTTGTTCTTTGTTTCATGAGTAGAGGAATAATTTTAGAGAATTATACATTACAGATGGTTTTTGAGTGCTGTCTGTTGTAATTTGACTAAATCATAGTTATATTATATAAAATTCGGAGAAACTTATAGGAGGAGTAGAGCAATGAAAGTGTTAATAAAAGTACCTGCTCCACTGAGGGTTTATGTTGAGAACAAGAAGGAAATAGCTATAGAAGTAAAGGGGCAAACCCTTAGGGATGCGCTGTTGGAATTGACAGAAATTTATCCAAATTTGAAAGATAGGTTATTTGATGAAGTCGGTAATATGAGAAAATTCTTAACTATATTTATAAATAACACTAATGCTAAAGACTTTGAAGGTGAAAATACAAGATTAAAGGATGGGGATACTATAACAATATTACCAGCAATAGCGGGAGGAAATCTAAGTAATTAATCTGTGATGAACTACGATTACTTGAGACCTCTAATTTCGACTATAGATTATGAAATCTATCTTGTCAGGAGACTTCTGGATTCTGATTACAGGTATTATATTCCCTATATTATTACTTCTATGCTTAAGCATTTTTCTGATCTTATAATGTCATACGAAACAGGTACTCCGACAGTTTCTTACAGGTATACAGAAATTTTGAAATCAAAATTATTGGAACGAATAAATAGCATAACTTACAGTTTAATCACTGAATGTATAGAAGTTTCTCGTAAGAAGGATAGTTTGATTTGTAATATATCGAGGATAGATGTTAATAAACTACTAGATATAGTGAATATTGTTGAAAAGTACCTTATAGATTTTGTCCAAAGGTACGAAAACAAAGGATAATTACTGTGATAATTGTGTAAAGGTTCGGCAGAATATTCTTTAAGTTGATTTTATTTGAGATCTTATATTTTTGTAGGTTTTGATGTTTGAAAGATCGCTTTAAATTAGATGTCTAACAGTGTTAGTGTTTCTAGCTATTTCATTTTTTGGTGTGATGGTTAATTCATTTTTGTGTTGTATATTGTTTAGAATACTATTTATGAAACTTTTGTTAGTGATTTTTTTATTAATATTAGCTTTGGATGCTTTTCCGAATTATATCCTTATACCTATGGATTCTAGACAAGTTGATCACCTTAAACCTTATGGTGTTGTGTATAATACACTATTGCAAGGTATTGAATCGTATTGGATTTTAAACTATAGGGGAGGTAGTTTTGTGATACCGTACAATGAATTTTCAATTTCCTACTTAAGGCGGGAAAAAGTTTTATATGAGTTTATATCAAGCTTCTCTTGGAAACAGATAAATGATCTTACAAATACTGAGAACATAAATGTAATAAGACTTACCAAAGCTCCTAAAATTGGATTGTACAGGTTGAAGATAGAACTTCCTTATGATGATGCTGTTGAAATTGCTTTAAAGTATGCTGATATTCCATTTACTGAACTGACTGATGAGGATATACTAGATGATAAATTGAAGTTTCTCGAGATAGACTGGCTTCATTTTGATCATGAAGATTTTACAGGACAGTTTGGTAAATTTTGGTCAAGTTATAGTAGGGATCCTTGGTATGTTAGAATGGTAGAATATCTTGAGTCAATGTCTAGAAGAAAGGGATTCAATAGTGTAGCAGATATGAAAAAACAAGTTGCTTTGAAAATTAGGAGATTTATAGAAGATGGAGGTTTTTTATTCGGTATGTGTGCAGGTACCGATACACTTGATATTGCTCTGTCGTCTGTTAATACAGATATAGTTCCAGAGATCTTTGATAGAACACCTGTGGATAAAGATTATGAATCTAGGCTGGATTTTAACTTAACTATGGCTTTCAAAAACTTCAGACTTATTTTAGATCCTTACATGTATGAATACTCTGATATTGACTACCCAAACTATCTAATTAGTACTTTTGATCATCCAGAGTATTTTTACCTTAGGGAGTTTTCCGCTAAATATGATCCTGTTAGTAGTATGTTAGTTCAAAATCATACTTTGGAAATAAAAGAATTTTTGGGACAAACAACAGCTTTTAACAAATCCAAACTCAAAGAGAACATAGTTGTACTTGCTGAGTATCTAGACACAAAATTATCAGGATACGCTAAGTACATAAGAGGAGAAATAGGTAGAGGAGCTTTTTGTTTTCTCGGAGGTCATGATCCTGAAGACTTTGCACATTACATTGGAGATCCTCCTACCGATATCTCGTTAAATCCAAATTCTCCGGGGTATAGGCTTATACTGAACAATGTTTTGTTTCCTGCTTCAGAGAAGAAGAAAAGAAAGACTTGATAGTTTTAAATGAGATAATTTACCAGAGTTATAGTAATAATGAAGTTGATTTTTTAGGAGTTTAAGTAAATTTGATTTGTGATAGTGATTATACCATAATTATAGCATGTTTAGGATGAAGTTTTTGCTAGTTATTGTTGCTTCTATGATCAGCGGATGTGTTATTGGTGCAATGCAATATAACTTTCCATTGAATCCACCATTAGGTGTATACTTGAAGCAAGTATCGACAAATCAGATAGAAATTAGATGGTGGGGTAATAATAGTGAGAACTATTTTTCTGGGTATGTAGTGTTTATAACAACTAATTCTAATGAAATTTATAGGGATAGAAATTCAACAAATCAATTTGATAAACCTTATCTGAAAGGTAATTTTGGAGATATACCAACTGTATTTGCTCCAGTATCATCTGTAACGAGAGAGTATTATTACATCATAACCAATTTACCAGATGGAAGCAAATTAACGACTAGTACACTATATTATATCGCTGTTGCTTCTTATTCATCATCAAAGAGAGTTTTTAGTCCTTTAAGTAACATTACAAATATAACTTTAACAAATTAAAATCTTCTCTGGATTTCGTCATTGTAGTCATTTTCTGTAGGTAAAGTAAATCTATTTTTCCTTAGTATAGCAGGTGTAGAAGGATCTAACATATCAGTTTCAAAATCATCTTGTGGTTTAGGGATCCTACGCCTTGATAAAAAGTCTTGTCTTGATATTATTTTACCTATTCCTGGTACTACTCTAACTTCACCTTCTCTAAGTTTTTGAGTTTCCTTATCTTCAGTGATACTAACATTCTGGTTACTTGAAATGCTTGAAGTATTTGTTTCTGAAGATAGTCCTGTTGCTATAACAACTACTCTTATGCTATCGTCGTGAGTGTTTTCATCGATAGTTGCCCCCATTATTATATTTGCTTCTTTATCAGCTGTTTCGTTTATTACCTCCATAATCATACTTACATCATCTAATGACATCTTCTTTGAACCAGATATATTAACAAGTACTGCTTTAGCTCCTTTAAAGGATATATTATCAACTATAGGATTATTTATCGCTTTTTGTGCTGCGGTTTTTGGATCTGTATCAACACCTATTCCCATAAGGGCTTCTCCACCTTCTTTTAGTACAGTTCTTACATCTGCAAAATCGACGTTTATCAATCCTGGTTTAGTTATTATATCTGACATACCTTGTATAGCATGCATGAGTACTTCGTCGGATTTACGAAATGCTTCTTCTATAGGTACTTTTTTATCAACAACTTTGAATAAGTTTTGATTTGATATAACAATTAGTGTATCTACATACTGTTTTAGCTTTTTTATACCTTCTTCGGCCTTTTCCATCCTTTTTTTGCCTTCAAATAGGAATGGTTTTGTAACTACAGCTACTGTGAGAGCACCTAGACTTCTAGCTATTTGTGCTACTACAGGTGAAGCACCAGTACCTGTTCCCCCTCCCATACCACAAGTTATAAATACCATATCAGATCCTCTAAGAGCATCTTCTATAATATCCCTATCTTCATTGGCTGCTTCTTCAGCAACTTTAGGATTTGCTCCTGCTCCTAGACCTCTAGTTAGTTTTTGTCCTATCTGAATCTTTGAAGGTGCTGGATTATTAGCCAAAACCTGTGAGTCAGTGTTAATTGCTATAAAGTCTACGTTTTTAATGTTAGCTTCTATCATTCTTTTTACAGCATTACATCCACCCCCACCAACACCTACAACTTTTATGTTAGTAGGGTTTTCATCAAATTCATACATACATTCCCCTCCCACATAGATAATATAAGTTGTATTTTAAAATAAGAATGGTTTCCTTTCAATAAAGTTTATTTTTTGACTAGTAATTTTAATGAGAATAAGTTTAAAAAGCATAATTCAATAATTGTTGATATTGATTCAAGATGAGAAACAAACTAAAATTTAACTTCGGTAAGATAACAAAAGTTTTCTGTTTTTTGTAATAACTTTATTTCGTTATTAGACTCCAAATACTTTTTGTGTAAATTAATAGGAAGATTTTATATAATAATCATAGATTAGCTAGCTTAGATTTGGGAGGTAGAAATGGGTAGATATCTTATTACTGCTGCGTTACCTTATGCAAATGGGCCTATACATATAGGGCATATTGCAGGTGCTTATCTTCCTGCTGATATATATTATAGGTACAGGAAAATGAAGGGAGATGATGTTATCTTTATATGTGGTACTGATGAACATGGAGTACCTATAACTATACGAGCAATACAGGAAAATACTACTCCTGAGGAAGTTGTTAAGAAGTATCATGAGAATATAAAAGAAAGTTTTAGGAAAATGAGTATAGAATTCGATAACTTTTCGGGTACTCATAGAGAAGTTCATTTCAAAATATCACAAGAATTTTTCTTAAATCTTGTTAATAATGGTTATACTGTTGTAAAGGAGCAGGAACAATTTTATTGCGATAATGAGAAGATGTTTTTACCTGATAGATATATAACTGGTAAATGCCCAAAGTGTAGTTATGAATATGCTAAAGGAGATCAATGTGAGAGATGTGGTTCTACACTTGATCCTACAGATCTTGTAGATCCTAAGTGTGCTATATGTAATAGTAAACCTGTTATGAAAACTACAAAGCATTGGTATTTTGTACTAAAACAATTTGAAAAACAACTAAGAGAATATCTTGAGTCAAAGTTGGATTGGAAACCTAATGTAAGAGATTTTGCTTTATCTTGGATAAATGAAGGTTTGAAAGATAGACCTATATCAAGAGATCTGGACTGGGGTATACCTATACCATTAGAAGAAGCGAAAGGTAAAGTTATGTATGTGTGGTTTGAGGCACCTATAGGCTATATATCTTCAACGGTAGAGTGGGCACAAAAAATAGGACAGCCTGATAAATGGAAAGAATATTGGCTTAATCCAGAGACTAAACTAATACATTTTATAGGTAAGGATAATATCCCATTTCATGCCATAATATGGCCTGCTACATTACTTGCACAAAAAGGTGGTTGGATATTACCTTACAATATACCTGCAAACGAATTTATGAACTTAGAAGGTGAAAAAATATCAACATCAAGAAACTGGGCTATATGGGTTGATGATATAGTTAGCGAATTCAATCCTGATGCAGTTAGATATTATCTTTGTCTAAATATGCCTGAAACAAAAGATGCTAATTTCTACTGGCGTGAGTTTCAAGAAAAGGTAAATGAAGAACTAGCTAATGCTTTTGGTAATCTTGTTTCAAGGGTTTTAAAGTTTTTGAACTCTAAAAATGATGGTATAATACCATCACCTAATACCAATAAGTATTCATCTCTTGAGCAAAGTATTCTAAAAAATCTGGAAGAAATACCACAAACTATAGGTAAGTTGCTTGATAAGTTTGAGTTTAGGCAAGCTATAAAATATCTGAGAGAAATTGCATTTCTTGGCAACAAATATGTTGATGAAGCTAAGATTTGGACTCTAATGCCAGATACTGATGAATTTAACACTAAGTTGTTTGTTGCTGTGCAAGTGATATTCACTCTAGGGCTTGCTATGTATCCATTTATGCCTACTTCTTCAAAAAGGCTTCTTATGATGTTAGGGTATCCAGCGGATTATGTGAAGAAAATTAATTGGGATGAGATAGGTATAACTAAAGTTAAAACTGGTGTAAGAATATCCAAAGATATAGAACCATTATTCACAAAAATACCTGATGAAGTGATTGAAAAACAGGTAAGTAAGCTAAAGTACTCAGCACAAAAAGAGAATATAGAGACTATACCTACTGATGAGCTTATTGATATAGATTATTTCAAAAAAATTGATTTAAGAGTTGCTAGAGTTAAGGAAGCATCAAGGTTACCCAAATCTAAAAAACTGCTAAAGCTCTTGATAGAAGTAGGAAATATGGAGAAACAGATAATAGCAGGTATAGGACAATACTATAATCCGGAAGATGTTGTAGGTAAAGAGATAATAATAGTTAACAATCTGAAACCCGCAACTATTATGGGAGAAACATCTTATGGTATGCTTCTTGCGGCAAAAGATGATAAAGGTAAGCTTGTATTAATAACCGTTGATGAGGAAATAGATAGTGGTTCGAGAATTTCCTAGATATTTATTGAAAAATTGAATTCAAAATCGCCTATTATATATCATTAACTGCTAGAGGTGGGTTATGGAAGACAAGAACTTCAGTTTGCCAATGGATGAAATACAGAAGCTCTCTGAAATTTTTAAAGAAAACAATCTTGAAGAGTTAACAGTAGAAACTAAGGAAATGTACATAAAGTTTTCAAAGGAGAGAAAAGTAATACCATCTGTACATCTGATTCCTAGTATCCAGCAAGGGAGTACTCATTCTAGTACCTCAGTTACACATCAACAGGCTAAACAACAAGCTAAACCTTCAAGGGTATCTGATGCTAAACCTAAAGATGATTTTTCTGACGATACTAAGTATCACAAAGTTAAATCACCGATAAATGGAACTATGTATAGATCTTCTTCCCCTGGGGCAGAACCTTTTGTAAAGGAAGGAGAGCATGTAAATGCTGGTCAAACTTTATGTATAGTTGAAGCAATGAAAGTTATGAATGAGATAAAGTCTCCTGTATCAGGTAAGCTAATAAAAATAGTCAAAAATAATGCTGAAGTCGTCAAGGCTGGCGATGTATTAATGATAATTGAAATGGTTTAAAACTATGAAAAAGATTTGGTATATATACAAAAAAGAACTTATAGTTTATTTTACAACGCCTGTTGCTTATGTTTTGATGTTTGGGTTTTTAGTTATTTCGGGTTATCTATTTCATTTTTATATATCATACACTCGTATATCTGATATGAGTAGAGTTTTGAATAACATGATAATAGCTGGTATGTTGATTTCTCCTCTGCTAACGATGAGACTTTTGGCGGAAGAAAAAAAAGCGGGAACTTATGAGCTATTGAGAACTGCTCCTATAAAAATCTATCAAGTAGTTATAGGTAAGTACCTTGCTAGCTTGACAATATTCCTGAGTGGATTATTCTTGACACTAGTATATGTAATCATAATATCCATTTATGGAAAACCCGATTATGGTACTATAATTTCGGGATATATTGGTTTTATACTCACTATGAGTGCTTTTCTATCAGTTGGTTTGTTTGCTTCATCTTTGTCTCAAAATCAAATGGTTTCTGGAATAATAGGTTTTGCTGTTGTTTTTCTGTTGTGGTTTATAGATGTATTAAGTGGTATAGTTGCAGATGATTTGTTATCGAATATTTTATCAGAGTTGTCTTTTCTTAACCATTACACAAACTTCCTAACTGGTGTAATAGATACGAAAGATTTGGCGTTCTTTATATTTTGGATAATATTATTCTTAACGCTAACTACAAAAGTTATAGAAATTAGATCATGGAAGAATTAGTATTACCAGACCCACTTATTCTTTTCTTCTTGGATAAATGGTTCTACTTGTTTTTTGAAGATATCGTTTAGGATGTCTGATGAAACTCTATTGAATTTCCCTCTAAATCTTGCTCCTTCATCTATTAGTATTTTTTGAGATGTCAGATCTCCTATGACTTTTGATGTACTTAGAAGTATTATTTGTTTTGTGGCAAATACATTACCTTTTACGCTCCCACCTATGATTACGATCTCACCGTATAAGTTACCCTTAACTTTTCCGAAAGAACCTATTATTATCATATCAAGAGATTTTATATCTCCTTCGTAATTTCCATCCACTCTCAAGGGGCCTTCTACTACAAAATTTCCCCTAAAAACAGTATTTATTCCTATTATTGTATTTACTTTTTTTACTGGTAATCTCTCTTCCTTTATTATTCTAGATATATCATCAGACATATCACTAAATTTTACCTCCAATCAAAACATTTTTAACTAGGATATGCGGCCCTCCATCACCAACAGGTAAAGGTGATTGTCCACCTTTACCGCATCCACCCATGGTACTGTGAAGTTTAAGATTGTTACCTATGGCAACTATATTGTTAAGTGTGTCAAAAACATTTCCAGTTAGTGTTATATCTCTAAGTAATTTTGTAGGTTTACCATTTTCAACCTTGTATCCGTACGCAGCAGAAAATGTAAACATTTCAAGGTTTGTTTGCCCTCCAAGGAAATCTATAACATATATTCCATTACCTAGTTTATCGAATAGTTCATCGACAGGTGTATCACCATTGTCAATATAGGTATTTGTCATTCTAACAATAGGTGGGTATTCATAAGAGAGAGCTCTTGAATTTCCAGAAACTGGTTCATTCATAACCTTTGAAGTAAGTCTTGAGTGAAGACGAGCATTTAAAACTCCGTTTTTAACTAAATGTGTTCTTTGAGCTGGTATTCCGTCATCATCATAAGGTGTGTATCCTACAATTCCTTTTATGTTACCATCATCGATTATATTCAAAAATTCAGGACCAAATCTTCTACCTATTTTCATTACGTCCATAATTTTGTTATTTCCATAAACATGGTCAGCTTCTGATAAGTGTCCAAATGCTTCGTGGGCGAATACTCCCGTAAGTCTAGGATCTATTATTACATCGTATACCCCACCTACAATTTGCTCTGCATAGAGTAAATCAACGGCTCTCTTTGAAACCTCCTCGGCTAAACTGTCCAAATTGTTTACTACTTCGAATCCACCGTATCTTGCTATAGATTCAGCACTCCTTTGAACATTAGTCCCTTCAACTCCATATGCTACAAGTGATATACCACTGTATATAAACTCCATTTCAATACAACTACCTTCAGAGTTAACATAGTACTTTTTTAGGTTGTAGTCTAGATACCGAACTCTAACACTTCTAATCTTTGGATTACTTTTTAGTATCTGGGAATACCTTTTACAGACTTCAACTTTTTCCTCGAGAGATATATCCCTAGGATCTATTTGATAATCTGTTTTAACACTATCAGTTATTGCTTGGTAACTTGATAGAGATATTTTTGATTTTGATCCTATCAATTTTGCTGATTGCTTTGTATTCTTTAGAATATCTTTTATTTTCTCAATAGAATTGAATGATGCAAAAGCAAGACCACCATTATCGAGAATTCTTACTGCTCCACCAGAGCTCTTTTTTTTTGAAACTTCCTCAATTCCCGTTTCTGAAACTATTATTTGAGTGCCATCATATATCTCAAATCTAATGTCACAAAATTCACTACTTATCTTGCTTATATCATCTCTTAGTATCTCAATCATAATAATTATCCTCAGAGGATGATAGAATAATATAACATAATGTCCCAAACCAAATCAAGTTTCAGAAATGTCTAGAGAGGTATGATCTATTGTATGTGAGTTTGATAAGAGTTGTTTAATCCATGATGAAGATTTTGAAATGCATGAAGTTTGGAAATTTCTTAATAAAAGAATTAAGGTTGCACTAAGAAATGTAATTGCTTGGAAAGGTAAGGTTATTATATCTTATAATAATAGTAGGAATTGGTGATGAACTATGAAGTTTTTTATAGAAACTTACGGTTGCCAAATGAATTTATCAGATTCTTTTGAAGTAAAAAAAATACTTAAAAATACTGGACTTTCCGAGGCTGAAAAAGAGGACGATGCTGATGTTGTTATAATAAACACTTGCAGTGTAAGAAATACTGCAGAAGAGAGAGTATTAGGTAGACTTGGTTACTTTAAAGGGCTAAAATCAAAGAAGCCTAATCTTAAGATATACATAACAGGATGTATGGCTCAGAGTTGGGGGCATAAGTTATTTGAGGTTGCTCCCCATATAGATGGAGTCTTTGGTACCTACAATAGGAGTAGGATGATAAGTCATATTCTAAATAGAGACAGTTATGTTGTTGATGTTAGAATGGATAAGTATGAATTTTTACCTCCTGCGATAGATTACCAGTTTCCGTTCAAGGCTTCTGTAACTGTGATACATGGGTGTAATCACTCGTGTACATATTGTATAGTGCCTAAGACGAGAGGTAAAGAAGTTAGTAGGCCAATTAAGGATATAATAGATGACATCAGAAGGTTAGTTGATGAAGGAGTTGTTGAAGTTTTACTATTAGGGCAAAATATAAACTCCTACGGTAGAGATATAGGAACGAGTTTTAAAGAGTTATTGACAGAGGTTAATAAAATAGAAGGACTTAAAAGAATAAGATTTTTAACCTCTCATCCTATAAACTTCAAAGAAGATCTAATAGACAGGATTTCTGAGCTTGATAAGGTGTGCAGGTACTTCCATTTACCAGTTCAAAGTGGTTCAAATAGGATTCTTAAGCTTATGAAACGAGGATATACTTATGAGTATTATGTTAAGATGATAGAGTACGTTAGGAATAAAATGCCAGATGCTTCAATTTCAACAGATATAATAGTTGGTTTTCCATCAGAGACAGAGGAAGATTTTAATATGACACTTAATTTAGTTAATGAAGTAAGATTTGATTTTTCTTATATGTTTATATTCAATCCCAAGAAAGGAACGCCGGCAGAGACTTTTTCAGAGCAAGTCCCAGAAGATGTTAAAGTTGAGAGGATACAAAGGCTTATAAAGCTACAACATTCAATAAGTAAGGAGAGTAATTTAAAAGATGTGGGTAAAGAATTTGAAGTACTTGTAGAAGAAAGAGGTAAATATAAAAATCAGCTGGTGGGTAGAACAGAGTACAATAAAGTAGTTGCTTTTGAGGGAGATGAAAGTCTTATAGGTAAGTTTGTGAAAGTTAGAGTTGAAAAGTTGATAGGTAATACATTAATAGGTAGTCTTCTACAAAAAACACCTGTATAATCTACCTTGCTCTGAACTACTTTGATTCTAAGAGATATTGAAGTGCTTAGTTGTGTTTAGGTTAATTTCTTTATGGAATTTTGTTTTTGGTTGTAGAATGCTTTTTCCCTAAATTTTGACAGTATATATGGGAACTCTTCAGTTATACTAAGAATATAGACTTTAGAATGTTTTTTCTTAGTTTATATCCTCCTAGTAGTGATATGTATTTCATGTATTTGGGTACATAATTTCTTTTACTTAGATTGTCGTAATTTGAAAATCTTACTGAGTTAAGTATTTCGAGATACCATAATCCGGCAAGGTGTATTGACCTTCTAACGTCTTTTCTGAGGTAATTAATAGAAGATACGTTTTCAAAAAACATTTTTTCTGCTATTTCCATAAGATCTTCGATTAGTTTCTTGTAATTTGTGGTTACTATTCCATTTCTCAAGTTGTCAATACTTATGTTGTACTGTGTAATCATATCTTTGGGTAGGTATATTCTATTTCTATTCTTCAAATCTTCTCCAACATCTCTTATTATGTTAACTATCTGCATGAAAGTACCGTAATTGTATGCGTGATTGTAGATTTTATCAGGTTGGTTTGAAATTATTGGTAATAGCATTGCTCCTACTGATCCTGCGACAAGTTTTGAGTATTCTAAGAGATCTTCCAATGTTTTTATCTCTTTTGATGTTAAATCCCAAATAGCTCCTTCTATAAGTTCTAAAAAGGGATCTATGTTAAACTTATAATTTTCAAATGTTTTATTTAATGCTAAGAATATAAGGTTGGTACCTGAATATTTTTGGTTGAAAGATAATATAAGAGAATTTTTTATATTTTGAAGTTCTTTTATTCCTTGGTTGGTATCTTTTAGGAAGTATTCATCTGCTATATCATCTACTGTTCTACAATATGCGTATATGCTCCAAAAGTGTTTTTGTTCTTCGTATGGTAATTTCTGAGCTGCCATGTAGAAAGTTTTAGCGTGTTTTTGCATTATAAATTTACAGTACTCAAAAGCTTTGTCTAACTGCTCCATAATTTAATACCTCTTGATATTGAGTAGAGTATTAATACAGCAACACCTCCTATAGTAAGAAATCCGGGTATAATACCACCGTAGAATAGTGAAAATAAGGATGAAAATAGTGTTATTAGGAGATAGTTGAAAAAAGCGTATTCGCAGTATTGTATATTTTCACCATCTTCTTTGTACATAATCCAGTAGATAGAATATATTACCAAAGCAGTAAGAAACCAGCCAAACCAATTTTCTATAGGCATTGTGTAGAAGAAGCCTTCTTCCCATATCCAGAATTTTTTGATATAGCTTGCAAAATATTCTAGAGACAAATCCCATATTAGAACAAGTATTGAGCTGAATAAGACTACAGGATATCCTCTAAAACCTAATTTGTAGGATATAACGAGAGAAGGTAGTATTATAGAAAACCAAGACAGAGGTATCAGAAAAGGAACTTCACCTAATAATTTAAATCCCATTTTATCAGAATACTTGTAAAGTCCATAAGGGAAACCATTGTAGGTTGAGGATAATTCGAGAATAAAGGATACAATAAAAGTTATTATTAAAAGTATTGTTGTTTTGCTAACACCGAGAGAAATAATTCCAACTAAAAAAGATGTAAAAAGCGTAAGTAATATAAATATATGTGGTATCAACTCTTCTATTGTATTAGTTTTTATATCAGTAGGTAATCCTATGTAAGTTTTTAGAACATAACCTAATATGCTAAAAATACCAACTGCTAGTCCTACAAAAAATATGTGTTTTGTTATTTTCTTATAACTTATAGTCATTTTTGATTCTTTCTTTTACTAATTCTCCTGATATTATTACCATTGGTATTCCGCTTCCAGGTATGGTTGAAGAGCCAACGTAGTATATACCCCTTTCGTGTTTTTCGTAGTTTTTAGGTCTAAAGTATGCCGATTGGAATAAAACGTGAGATAGACCGAAGGTACTACCGTATTGTAGGTTATATAGATTTTTCCAATCAACAGGTGTTCTTTTCAAAACGAATCTAACTTTGTTTCTTCGGAAGCTTGTTCTTTTTTCTAGTCTATCATATACTAGATTGAGTACTTCATCAGAAATTTTAGTGAAATCTTCTTTCGAAACATTAAGGTTAGAGACAGGAACAAGGATATATATATTTTCACTTCCTGGAGGAGCATGGTGCTTATCTGTTTTTGATGATACGTGAACATAGAAAGATATATCACTATTGAATTTACCTGTTTTGAATATATCGTCGAGTACTTCTTTAAACTTTGTACCAAAAAATACGTTGTGATGTAGGAGTTCTGTTTCTCCATCATAACCTATATAGTACATAAGTGTTGAACAAGAGTATTTGTATTTTGGTATTTTTTTACCTAGTAGTTTCTCCTTTGCGTATGGTAGATCTGCGTTTATAACGACTATATCTGTTTCAATTTCACCTTTATTTGTTACCAAGACTTTTTTATCTTTGAGAGATCTTATTTGTAATACTTCAGTATTAGTGGTGATTTTTACTCCAAGTTCTTCTGCTAATCTTTTAACGGCTTCTGCTACCTTGTACATACCTCCAAGTGCATAGTATACACCTTCTACACTCTCCATATAGTTGACAACAGCATAAGCGAAGGGAGCTTCGTATGGAGAAACACCTAGATACATTGATTGAAAAGTATTAAGCCATTTCATCCTATAGTCTTTGAAATAACTAGAAGTTTTTGAGTATAGATTTGATAGAAAACCAAACTTTAAAGCGTTTATAGCACCTTTTAAAGTTATCATATCAAATATAGTATTAAAGTTTTTGTACACAAGGTTATCTATTACAAATTGATACATGTTTGATATATCACCAAAAAATTTCAGTAGATTTCCTATTTCGTTAGGTATTTGTTTTAGATATTCAGGTATAACTACGGATGGTTCGATTATACTTTTGTCTTTTTCAAAGTAAACTCTATAAGTTGGGTCTATGAGTTTTACTTTTATGTAATCTTCAAGTTTTCTGTTATTGCTTTCGAAAAGTTTTTTAAGAGGATTGAGCATTATGAGTAAAGAAGGTCCTGTATCAAAGTAAAAGTCATCCTTTTCTATGAAATTCATCCTACCTCCAACATGTGAGTTCTTTTCAACAATTTCAACATCCAATCCTAAGCTTTTTAAATTGATGGCTGCAGATAAACCCCCTAAACCACTACCTACCACTATTACTTTCATAACTACCTCTCTATTTGAATTTGATGTTTAATTTAAAAAGTTAGCAAAAATATCTAGAATTGTCAAATTACTCAAAAATATACAAAGAGTTACTTAGTGTCTTAATTATATTAATTTTGAGGTAGGGAGTTTGGTGAAGTGTGTTAGGG